>DAIMJK010000004.1:0-28432 GCA_036722245.1 Lysobacterales bacterium | reverse complement strand
GGCCAAGGGACGTTTTGCAGCCCATCTGGAAACGGTAAGCGTGCAGATCATCACCCATCCCCACCCCGGCTTGCTTGGCGCCGCGGTGGCCCTGCGCCAGAGCCTTGCCGCGGTGCAGACCTGAGCTTGCTGCCTCAAACCCGCCTTTGACTGGGCCCTGGGTCCTGGGCCCTGGGCCCTGCGCCCTCGTTGCTGCACTGCAGCGTGTCTGCCGTCAATGATCAGGTAGAACATATGCGCGGACGTCGCCACTGGCTCTCGACCGATCCCCCATTGTGGCGGCGGCGGGGCGTGGCGAGCAGCGATCCCGGCACGGAGCGGATGAAAGGCAAAGCGACTTCCTTCGATATCGCCTATGAGGCGGGCGTCTCCCAGTCGACCGTGTCGCGCGCGCTGCGCGGCAGCACGCTGGTCAGTCTGGAGACGCGTCGGCGGGTTCAGGCGATCGCCAAGCAGCTCAACTACAAGGTCGACAAGAACGCATCCAATCTGCGCCGCCAGCATTCGGTCACGCTGGCCCTGTTGTTGTTCGAGGACCCGACCTCTGACGACTCGCTGATCAACCCGTTCTTTCTTTCCATGCTGGGTTCGATCACCCGTGCCTGCGCCCGCCAGGGCTACGATCTGTTGATCAGCTTCCAGCAGCTGTCGGAGGACTGGCACTCCGATTTCCATGATTGCCACAAGGCGGACGGCCTGATCCTGCTGGGCTATGGTGACTACCTGGTCGCGCACAGCAAGCTGTGCAAACTCGAAGCGCAGGGCACTCACTTTGTGCGCTGGGGTGCGGTGGTCGACGGTCAGCCCGGCTTGTCGGTGGGCTGCGACAACCTGCAGGGCGGCCGCACGGCGACCGAGCACCTGCTGGGGCTGGGGCGCCGCCGCATTGCCTTCATCGGCAATATCAGCGACCGCTTTCCGGAGTTCCGTGATCGCTACGACGGCCATTGCCAGGCTCTGAAGGCGGCCGACATCGCACGCGATCCTGCGCTGCAGGAGGATGCCATCGACTCCACCGAGCAGGTGGGCTATCGCGCGCTGCAGTCGCTGCGCGAGCGCGGTGTCGAATTCGACGCGGTGTTCGCGGCCAGCGATCTGCTTGCGATCGGCGCTATCCACGCGCTCGCCGATGCCGGCATTCGCGTGCCGGAGGAGGTTGCGGTGGTCGGTTTCGATGACATCCCGATGGCCAGCTTCGCCAGCCCGGCGCTGACCACGGTGCTGCAGAATACCAAGCTGGCCGGCGAGATCCTGGTCGACCGGCTGCTTTCTCAGATCCGCGGCGAACCGGCCGAGAGCGCCATGCTCCCGGCTGAGCTGGTCATCCGTCGTTCTTGCGGCGCTCGCGGCCAGCCATGAGCGTATCCAGTTCGGCGCGCAATGCCGGCAGGGTGATCGGCGCATCGAGCAGCCACACCGCGGCATCGTGCGGCGCCACCGTGAAGCGCTGATCGCTCGCCTCAGCGACCTCGATGACGCTGGCATCCATCGCACTGCGCCAGCGGCCCGGCTGCAGCCGCTCGCCGAAGCCGAACTCGGTCGCGGTGTCGCCCTTGTTGAGCAGCACCAGCGCGGTCTGTGCTTCACCATCGAGCTGCAGTACGCGGTAGAAGGCGGCGCGGTCGCCGGCCATTTCCAGCACCAGTTGCAGGCCTCGTTGGAGTGCCGGTGATTCCGACCGCACGGTGGCGATGCGGGCCAGCTTGCCGCGGATCGGATGGCTGCGCGCCAGCGCGATGTTCTCCACCCCGAAATAGTTGCGATTGCCGGCGTGTTCGACCCGCCCGCGCATGAAGCCGATCTCCGAACCGTAGTAGATCACCGGGATGCCACGGGCCGTAAACAGCCAGTGGTGGGCATCGATGAAGCCCTCGTCGCTGGCGTTCATCCGCGCCATGTCGTGGTTGTCGTAGAAGGTCGTCAGCTCGTAGGGGTTCTGGTATGGCCCATCGACCAGATGCAGTACCGCGGCAAGCTCGGCGTAGTCGCCATCGGGCTGCTCGAACACCTCCAGCATCGCCTTCTTCAGCGGGAAATCGAGCAGGCTGTAGCGTCCGTTCTCATCCCAGGTATGCGGCGCGATGTTGGCGGCTTCGTAATCGAAGGCCTCGCCGAACATGAAGAAGCCCGGGTGCTGCTCGCGAATCCGCTCGGCAAAGGTGGTCCAGAAATGCAGCGGCTGATGGCGGATGGTGTCGACCCGAAAGGCGATGGCACCTTGCTCGATCCACTGCAGGTAGGCGCCGATCAGATAGTCCATCACCGCTGGGTTGTCAGCGTTGAAGTCGCCCAGCTGGGCCAGATCCGGGCGGGTGTTGTAGAAGGCGTGGAGCGGATTGCCGACCGGGTCGAGCTGCTCCGGAGGCAGGTTCTGGTGGTCGGCGATCAGTGTGCCATCAGCGCTGAAAACCTGGCCGAAGCCGGGCTGAGGCTCACTCATGGTCCAGGCCGGCGAGCTGTGATTGGCAACGATGTCGAGCACGGTCTTCAGGCCCTTGGCCTGCAGTTCGCGGGTCAGGTCGGCAAATGCCAGGCCCGGGCTGGGCAGGTGCTCGTCGACACGATGGAAGTTCGTGCCCCAGTAGCCGTGGTAGGCGGCCTTGCCGCGATCGCTGAGGAAACTGCTGCAGCTGATCGGATCGCCGCCGCTGAAGGCCTCGTCGGGATTTTCGACGATCGGCGTGATCCAGACCGCCGTGAAGCCCATCTCGCGGATGTAGTCGGCGTGATCGAGCAGACCGCGGAAATCGCCGCCCATATAACCAATGTTTGCGCTGACGCCGTCGCAGGGTGGCAATGGAATATCGAAGCTGCGGCGTACTCCTCCCTGCTCACGGAAATCGTTGTCTGGGTCACCGTTGACGAAGCGGTCGGTCAGCACGAAGTACACCGCCTCGGCGGCGAAGGGCTCCAGCGTGCCGTAATAATCGCTGCTCGCCGCAACGGTCGCCGGTGTTGGCGTGGGCGGGGGCTGGTCGCCACAGCCGACCAGCAGTGCGCTGATCAGTGAGGCCGAAAGCAGGGACGCGGAGAGCAGCGGGCGCATGGGCGTTAGTCCGTGGCTGGTACAGGATTTGAGGCTGTCAGTGGCGTTCAGTGCGCGGTGGCCATGGTCGGATGGTCGGCGCCGCGCGGCTCTTGGACGCGGCCCAGGCACAACGCAGCGACGATCAGGCTGCTGCCGCTGATGACCAGCGCATAGATCGGCTGGTTGTCGAACAGCAGGCGCAGGGTCGGCCCGAGCAGGGTGGCGGCAGTGATCTGCGGAACGACGATGAACATGTTGAATATGCCCATGTAGACGCCCATCTTGTTGGCTTCCACGCAACTGGCCAGCAGCGCGTAGGGCATCGACAGGATGCTTGCCCAGGCGATGCCGACGAGGGCGAAGGAGCCGATCAGCCAGACTGGCTCGGGGACCTGCGCCATCGACAGAAAGCCCAGGCCGCCGAGCATCAGCGCAACGAAGTGGACCAACTTGCGATTGACCACTCGGCGGGCCGCGTAGAAGGCCAGCAGCAGCGCGACCGCCATCGACGACAGGCCGTAGTAGCCCATGTAGGAGCCGACCAGATCCGCCGCGCTCTGGAAGGCCGCGTTGGCGCTGTTGAAGGCATCGGCCTGACTCGCCACGGCCATGTCGAAGGCGGCCGGGTCCGGCGCTGGCGCCTTGAACACATGGTCGGTCAGCGCCGGTGTGGCCATGCTCCACATGCTGAAGAAGCTCAGCCAGCTGAAGAACTGGACGACACCGATGTTGAACATCTGCCGGGGCATCTGCATCACCAGTTGGACGATGTCGCCGACCAGTCGGCTGTCCTTCTTCTCCGCCTCGAAGCGCTGCATGTCCTCGGGGGGATCCTCGCGGGTGGTCAGCACAGTGATCAGGATGCTCACCAGAAAGACAAAGGCACCAATGGCGAACGCGATCTTCACCGAGTCGGGTACCACACCTGGGCCGGCGACATTGGAGACACCCATCTGGTTGACCAGCCATGGCAGATTGCTGGCGACCCAGGTGCCGATGCCGATGATCAGGGTCTGCACGACAAAGCCGTAGGAGCGCTGGCTCTCCGGCAGTTTGTCGGCAACCAGAGCCCGGAATGGCTCCATGCTGATGTTGATCGAGGCATCGAGCACCCACAGCAGGCCGACCGCCATCCACAGGGTTGGCGAGTGCGGCATGGCGACCAGCGCGATCGAGCTGAGGATGGCGCCGATCAGGAAGAACGGCCGCCGCCGCCCGAGGATCGGATGCCAGGTGCGATCGGACAGATAGCCGATGATCGGCTGCACCAGCAGACCAGTCAGCGGGGCGGCGATCCACAGCAACGGCAGCGCATCCTTTTCCGCCCCGAGGGTCTGGAAAATCCGCGACATGAAGCCGCCCTGCAGCGCGAAGCCGAACTGGATGCCCAGAAAACCGAAGGACATGTTCCAGATCTGCCAGAACGACAGTTGCGGCTTGCTTGACATGAACTCCCTCCTCCCCGAGGTGGGACCGGCCAGGGTCCCCGATGGTGGCACGCGACCGTCCAAGGCGGCCTGGGCATGGTAGGCGCATACCTGCCGGCCGGGCGCACTGCATGCGCAGTGCTGCATACGTATTCATGTTGGAGCCGGGCGAATGCGCGTCGATCTGCCGCGTGGACCGCGAACTGCACTTCGACCCGCCCCACGACGAACGCTGATGAAACATCCGGTGGATCTTGTTGTGGCTCCCGACGCCCGACCGTGGACTCGTCCTCGAACCACCGGTCGCTCAACTCGCCTTGTCTACTGCATCGACCGAGCGATGTGCGCACGCAGGCGCAGCGCAAGCTCAGGGCTCATCTCGCCGAGCACGCCGCGCGCCGCCTCGGGCAGATGCGCCGCCGGATCTTCCTCGTCGATCCTGAAGATGTAATGGTCGAAGAAGCTGCGCCAGGCCAGCCGCTCCTCTCCAGGCAGGTCGCGCAGGGTGGTCAGCGCATGCAGCAGGGTAGTGCGCGGTGGTCCCAGATGGGCCGGACTCGCTCGCCACCAGTAGTTGACCATCACCCCGACCGGATCGAGTGACTCGGCATGGTGCCACCACAGGCTGGGCACATAGAGCGCGTCGCCGGGTTCAAGCTCGGCGATCTCGGCGGCCGCCAGCGCCTGGACGAAGCGCGGATGGCGGACCAGATCGGGCGCGTGGAAGTCGACCATGCTTACGGGCTGGCCCGCGGGAGTGAGGTCCAGCGGGCCCGGGTAGAGGTTGGCGATCTGCTCGGGAGGGAACAGGATGTAGCGGCGCCGCCCGCCGACCACGCAGATCAGGTTGCGCGGCAGGTCCCAATGGGCTGCGATCCGGCTGCGATTGCCGATCCACAGCGAGTTGAGCTGGTCGATGCCCGAATCGAGCAGGGGGCTGGGGTTGTCCTCCATGAAGCCAGGCGCCGACTCCCGCAGCCGCACCGCGCCGGCGTAAAAGTGCGGCGGCCGTGAAGCGGTCCTGGCCTGCAGCAGCAGATTCAGCAACTCGGTCAGCGGCAGGCTGCGGCGCTCGAAGTTGAAGCGGGTGACGCTTTCGTCATAGAAAAATCGCCCGCCCGCCTCCGGTGCGCCAAAGCAGGCATCGACCGGTGCGCCGCCAGGGAAGCGGCGCAGATAGCCGCACAGGGCGTCGTCGGATTCGCACGCCGCGTGCACCGCGGGCCAATCCTTGACAAGTCCCGGGAGGATCGCCGGGCGCGAGCGCGCGATGATTTCGCTCTCGAAGCGGCCGCGGTCGACCGCTCCAAAAGCCGGCGTGCGCGGGGTTTGCGACCAGTCGATCATGCGTGCCAGTTGTTGCCCGGTGGCCGGGCAGGATAGGCGGTGTGTTGGTCGGGCTCAATCGATGCGGTGGCCGTGTGCGGCCGCGACCTTCGGTTGGGCTGCAAGGAGTCGCCACAGCCCCTGCATACGAATTCATCCTTCCGTGTCACCGACAAGCGCGTTCGGCAGGTCGCGAAGGGCTGTTGCGGCAACCCGGCCCCGGCTACCCTCCGGCATCGCCACGCGCCCGAGCCAGGTCATGAACGCCACCGAGATCTTCCTGATCGCGATGATCCTGATCTTTGCGCTGCCCTATCTGGTCTGGCGGCTGGGCCGCACCGAGTACTACGCGCCGCTGGTGGTGGTGCAGATCGTCGCCGGCATCCTGCTCGGCCCGGGCATCCTCGGCGCCGTGTTGCCGGACTACTACGACTTCGTATTCACACCCACAACGATTACCGCGCTCAACGGCATTGCCTGGTGGGCGGTGATGATATTTGTCTGGATCGCCGGCGTCGAACTTGACCTGCACCAGGCATGGGCCAAGCGATACGAGACCGGCTTGAGCGCCGGCTGCGCATTGATCTTTCCGCTGCTGGCCGGCGCTGTCGCCGCGGTGGTGTTGCTCTCGTGGCAGGACGGCTGGATTGGTGAGGGCGGCACGCGCTGGCAGTTTGTGCTCGGTGTGGGCATGGCCTGCGCGGTCACTGCGCTACCAATCCTGATCCTGTTCATGGAGAAGCTCGACATCCTGCGGCAGCCGCTGGGCCAGCGCGTGCTGCGCTACGCCAGCCTGGATGACATCGCCATCTGGGGCGTCTTGGCCCTGATTCTGCTCGACTGGGAACGAGTCGGCCGCCAGGCGTCGTTCCTGTTTGCCTTTGTGCCGGTGGCGCTGGCCTTCCGAGCCTTGTTGCGGCGGGTCGAGGAGCGCGATCGCTGGTATCTCGGGCTGGTCTGGCTTGCCGCTTGCGGTTTCGCATCGGACTGGGCCGGCCTGCACTTCATGGTCGGTGCCTTCCTCGCCGGGGTGGTGATCGATCCGAAGTGGTTCGACCAAGCGCGGATGGATCAGCTGCGCCACCACGTGTTGCTGGTGATGATGCCGGTGTTCTTCCTCAGCACCGGGTTGCGCACAAACTGGGAACTGGGCGGGCCGGCGGTCTTCCTGGCGGCCGGTCTGCTGCTGATTGCCTCCGTCGCAGGCAAGCTGGCCGGTGTCCACCTGGCGGGCCGGATGCTGCGCTGGTCTCCGGGCGAGGCCAGCATCATCGGCTGGCTGCTGCAGACCAAGGCGCTGATCATGATCATCTTCGCCAACATCCTGCTCGACAAGGCGATCATCAGCAGCGAGGCCTTCACCGCCCTGCTGCTGATGGCAGTGGCCAGCACCATGCTGACAGTACCGGCAGTGACGCCGCGACTGGCGCGCTACCGCGCTGGCGGAGGTGAGTCGATGTTGAGCAGCAGTGGGGGTGGGAGTCGCGGAGTCGGAGTTGGGAGTTGGGAGTCGGGAGTTGGCAGTCGGGAGTAACGGCAGACTGATGTTTCCGCGCTGGTTCGAAGCAATCTGAGCAGTGGGGTCGTCTTCGTACTCAGCATCGCGGTACTCGTACTCCAAGCCATCCCGCTGCTTTTTGGTACGAGTCGGCGTGGGATGGTCGGCGACCACTGCACTCCGTCGCAACAGACCTCACCCAACATCCGTTTGACTCGCACCCCCACACCAGCTCGCTGCGCACCGGCTGCCTACCGGTGTTGTAGACTTCGCGACTTTCGCCGGCTGAGGAGTGGTTCGTGATCAAGCATGTAGCGGCACTGCTGACTGGTTGCCTGGCGCCTCTGGCGGCGCTG
Source organism: Lysobacterales bacterium (assembly GCA_036722245.1). GTDB lineage: Bacteria > Pseudomonadota > Gammaproteobacteria > Xanthomonadales > SZUA-5 > JAWLAT01. Next base: position 20,797 of record DAIMJK010000004.1, on the reverse strand, counting down.
GCCCAGAACTCCGAACCCGGTATAGACGAGCGCATCAATGCCGCAGTGACGCCGGTCACCAACGCGATCTCGTCGGTGATCTTCTACGCGGTTCCGGTCAATGGCACCGACTTCCCGCTGATCGTCGGCTGGCTGGTGCTGGCCGGCATCGTCTTCACCCTCTACTTCCGCTTCATCAATTTCCGCGGCTTCACGCACGCATTCCGGTTATTGCGCGGCGACTACAATGACCCCAAGGCCCCCGGCGAGGTGACCTACTTCCAGGGGCTGTCCTCGGCGGTGTCCGGCACGGTGGGTCTGGGCAACATCGCCGGTGTGGCCGTTGCGATCACTCTGGGCGGGCCTGGCGCGACTTTCTGGATGATCCTGGCCGGTATCCTCGGGATGGCCACCAAATTCGTCGAGTGCACGCTGGGTACCCATTATCGTCTGGTCAAGCCCGACGGTACTGTTTCCGGCGGACCGATGTACTACCTGTCGCGGGGAATTGGCGAGCACTATCCGAAGCTCAAGGGTTTCGGGATCGTGCTGGCCGTGATCTTCGCCGTCTGCACGATGTTCGGCGCGATCGGTGCCGGAGGCATGTTTCAGGCCAATCAGGCCTATGCGCAGATTGCCGCCATTTCCGGCGGCTTCCTGGATGACAAGGCGGCGCTGTTTGGCATCGTCTACGCCGTCCTCGCGGGCCTGGTCCTGATCGGTGGCATCGGCCGCATCGGCCAGGTGACCTCCAAGCTGGTCCCGGGCATGGCCGCGCTGTACATCTTGTCCGCGTTGTTCGTGCTCGCTGTGCACGTGGCTGACATTCCGGCGGCGATCATGATCATCATCAATGGTGCGTTCAGCCCAGAAGGCGTCGCTGGCGGAATGGTTGGCGCCTTGATCATGGGATTCCGCAGAGCCGCGTTTTCGAACGAAGCGGGCCTGGGTTCGTCGGCGATCGCCCACTCCACCATTCGTACCCGTGAACCGGTCAGCGCCGGCATGGTGGCGCTGTTCGAGCCTTTCGTCGATACCGTGATCATCTGCACGATGACCGCGCTGGTCATCGTCATTACGGGTGCCTATGTTGGCGGCGACGGAGTGGAAGGCGTGCGCCTGACCTCGGCGGCCTTCGCCACAGTACTGCCCTGGTTCCCGTACCTGCTTGCCTTCCTGGTCCTGTTGTTCGCCTTCTCCACCACCATCACCTGGGGCTACTACGGCGCCAAGGCGGCGAGCTATCTGGCACGCGAGTCAAAGGGCGTGCTGTACGGCTTCAAGGGCTTCTATCTGGTGATGGTAGTCGTCGGCTGCACCATGCAGTTGTCGGCCATCGTCGACCTGGCTGACGGCCTGCTCTTCATCATGGCGATTCCCAACCTGATCGGCATGTACCTGCTGGCCCCCTTGGTCAAGCGTGAACTGACCGCCTACATGGAGCGAGTGCGCAACGGGACCACGCGTTGAGGGGAATGCGCGGCATGGTCACAAGCCTGCTTCTTGTTGAGCGAGGCGATCTTGCGCAGCCGGTGAGACCGCGTTGAAGGGACGGCGGCATGGATAGGCTTGACGGCGCGGTCACACCAGCCTACTTCCTTCGTTGCGCGCCTTGGTGAGCGAGGAGATCTTGCGCAGCCGGTGAGACCGCGTTGAAGCGTCGGCGGTATGGACGGGCTTGACGGCGCGGTCACACCAGCCTACTTCCTTCGTTGCAGCGCGCAAAAGAAAACCCCCGCCGGCAGGGCCGGCGGGGGTGAAGGGGTCAGACTGCAGCGCTTCTTGATTTGTCAATCAGAACCGGTAGTTCACGCCGAGCAGGTAGTTGCGGCCATACTCGAAATACTGCCGCGGACGATCTTCGATGCCGTCGAAGTTGGAGCGGAAGGGCTCGTCGCCGAGGTTGCTGACCTGGAACAGGAAGCTCAGGTCCTTCAGCGGGCCGGACTGGATCTGATAGCCCAGTTGCAGGTCGAGCACCGCTTCACCCTCGAAGAAGATCCGCGTGCGATCACCGCCAAATCCCTGCACCTCGCCGAGGAACTCCGAGCGGCTGCGTCGGCTGGCACGCGCCGAGAAGCCGTAGCGCTCGTAGTACAAGGTGATGTTGGAGGTGTACTTGGAAAAGCCCGGCAGGGGGCCGGCGGTTTCCGGGCCATCCGGCTGGATGCTGGTGCTGCTGTCGGTGTAGCTGGCCTGCATGCCGAAGCCTTCCAGCGGCTCCCACAGCATCGAGAACGGCATCGAGACAGCAAATTCAAAGCCCTTCAGCGTGCCGCCTTCGCCATTCAGCGGCGCCCTGACCACGCCGAGCGTTGAGGACGGGACGAACTCCGGCGGCGTGCCTGGTGGCACCACCAGGCCGGCGAAGTCGAACAGGAAGTCCTGCTCGTAGACGTAGCTGCGCAGGTCCTTGTGAAACCAGGCGATCGAGAAGTAGGCCTTACCGCCGAAGTACTTCTCGTAGGACAGGTCGACGGCATTGGCGATCCAGGGCCGCAACTCGGGGTTGCCGCCGCCGCCGGAGAACACCGGACCCGCCGGCAACTGCGGCAGGTCCGGTCGGCCCTCGCGGTTGATGCCGTAACCCGCGCTCGCACGCATGTCATCCATCCGCGGCCGGGCCATCTGCCGCCCCAATGCAAAGCGCATCATCTGCTCGCTCGGCAACGAGAAGATCAGGTTCATGCTGGGCAGGTAGGTGCGGTAATTGTCGCCGCCGGAAATGGGATCGCCGATCGGGTTGCCCTCGTAGGTGGCAAAGCCATCGGAGGACTGATCCACGTCGACCACCTGGATACCCACGTTGCCGCGTACGGGCACGGAGCCCAGATCGGTATCGATGCTGGCCTTGATGTAGACGGTGGTCAGCGTCTCATTGACCAACCAGTTCTTGTTCGCGATGTCGGGGTTGAAATTTGGCGGCAGGTTGTACAGTTCAGCGAGGGCGCGGCGCGCGTCGTAGCCAAGGATGCCGGGCAGGCCGGCGAAACCGAACGACGAGTCGCCGATCAGACCGCTCGGGATGGGCAGCGCGGTGCCGTCGCGGCAGACGTTAAGGCACAGGAAGGCTTCGTTGGATCCGCGGCTCTTGTCGCGGTCGGTGTAGTTGACGCCGAATTCGATCGCGCTGAGCGCGCCGGATTCGAACCTGCGTTCAAGGTCGACACGAATCGCGCTTAGGCTGTCCTTGACTTTGAAATCCTTGATGTAGCCGTCCTGACCCCAGCCGCCCGCATCGGTCAGCCGCAGGATCGATGGATCGGCGTAATCCAGATCGAAGTCGAAATCGAAGTAGCCGTCGGGATTGAAGCGGATGCCTATGCTGTCAGTCAGGCCCGCCGCCAGGCCAGCGTAGGTTTCCAGGATGCGCTCTTCGCGCTTGGCGTCGGAGTAGGCCAGATCGGTGGTGAGCTTCCAGTTGTCGGCGAATTCGAATTCCTGGTTCCAGCCGATCGACAGCAGATCATCCTCGGCACCATTGAAGTCGTTGCGCAGGACCGGGTCGAAGTTGTCGAAGGTGGCGGCGACGGTGGTGCCGGTGACCGGGTCGACGGTGGCACTGGTCGGTGGGCCAGCGGAGCCCCAGACCAGGCCAAACTCCATGCCGCGCTTGAATTCTTCCTTGTCGAACTTGGAGTAGTAGAGGTCGAGGATGGTGGAGTAGCTGTCACTCGGGCGGTACTCGAGCACGCCCAGGAAGCCATCGCGTTGATTCTCGTTCTCGAAATCGTACAGCTTGCCGCCACCCAGCACGCCATTGTCATAGCCCCAGGCCTCGAACTGGTTGCCCTGCGAGGGGTTGTTCAGGCGCGCATAGCCCAGCGCCAGGCCGACCGTATTGTCGGCGAACTGGTCGATGTAGGACAGGCTGAAGCGGTTGCCGTTTTCCTTGTCGTCTCCCAGCCGGTGTTGATCGATGCGGGCGTTGACGGCGATGGCGCGGTCGGGAAAGCTGAGCGGACGCACCGTCTGCAGATCGACCGTGCCGGACAGGCCCTGGCCGACCAGGCTGGCATCGGGCGTCTTGTAGACCACGACCTGATTGATCAGCTCGGACGGGTACTGGTCGAACTCCACGCCGCGGTTGTTGCCCAGACTGACCTGTTCGCGGCCGTTCAGGGTGGTGGTCGAGAAATCGCCAGCAAAGCCGCGGATGTTGATTTCCTGCGCGCGACCCCGATCGCGCTGCGCGGTCAGGCCGGGCAGACGGGCAATCGAGTCGGCGATGCTGACGTCAGGCAGCTTGCCGATGTCCTCGGCGGAAATCGCCTCGACGATCGAGGTGGCGTCCTGCTTGGTTTCGATCGCGTTCTCGATACCGGCGCGAATGCCGGTGACTAGAACGCCATCGAGCGCCTTCATTTCCTCCTCGTCCTCGCTCTCGGTGTCGGCGGCTGTCTGCGCGTGCAGGCCCGACGCCATCGCCATGATCGCTGACGCCAGCGCCGCGCTCAGCATGTTGCGCTTGAGATTCAACATCTGCCCCTCCCCACTCGTGTTGACTATCGGTGTGGGCCCGTCGACCTCGCCTGCACTCCTGTCCTGGAGCTCCCCATGGCGCGGTTGCGGGCCTTGTGCGTTAACGATTTCGCAACGTGAGGCGATGGTAGCGGCAGCCCCGGCGCACGTGCGGATGCTGCATACGTATTCATGTCCGCAGGCCGCGTCGGAGCGCGCTTTTCGACGCTTTTCGATAGCTATAGTCGAGCCGCCGGGTGGGCGTTGAGCGATCCGCGGGAGGGTGCCGCGGGCGCTGTCCTGCCGAGCCGAATCATGCTGCGTTGCAGCACCCGCCAGCGCTGGAGATCGTCGTGGCTGTACCGCAAACCAGATTGGGGCTCGTAGCGGGAAATCCGTGGATTCGCACGCTTGCGACAGCGCTGGCACTGAGCGTCAGTGCGGCATCGACTGCCGCAACGCGCCATGTCGCCTCGCCGGACTGGCGCGATCAAGTGATCTACTTCCTGATGATCGACCGCTTCGACGATGGCGACGGCCGCAACAACGATCAGGGGGCCGGCGAGTTCGACCCTGCCGACCGGCGCCGCTACAGCGGCGGCGATCTGGCCGGAATTGAACGCCGGCTCGATTACATCCAGGGGCTCGGAGCGACCGCCGTGTGGATCACCCCGCCGGTGGCGCACCAGTGGTGGGATGGCAGTGTCGGCTACGGCGGCTACCATGGCTACTGGGGCCAGGACTTCAGCGCCGTCGACCCTCACTTCGGCACCATGGATGACTACCAGGCGCTGGCGAAAGCCTTGCACGCGCGTGGCATGTATCTGGTGCAGGACATTGTGCTCAACCATACCGGCAACTATTTCAGCTATGCCAGCGGCTGGGATCCGCACCGACCGGCGCGCCACTATCGGGCGAACCGCCAGTCGCGGCCGACCCGCGCACCCACCCAGTGGCCGTTCTCGCTCAACGACCCGCGCCGACGCGCCGACCGGGAGGCCGCGATCTACCACTGGACCCCGCCCATCACCGATTTCAGCGATCCGCTGCAGGAGCAGACCTTCCAACTGGCCGAGCTGGATGATCTGAATACCAACAACCCGCAGGTCCGGCGGGCGCTGCGGCAAAGCTACGGTCACTGGATAGCCGAGGTCGGTGTCGATGCCTTCCGTCTCGATACCGCCTTCTATGTGTCACCAGAGATGGTGCGCGATTTTCTTGAGGCGACCGATGAAGAAGCGCCGGGTATGCGCGCGGTGGCCACCGCGACCGGCCGCGAAGATTTCTTCGTGTTCGGCGAGGGCTTCGGCATCGATCGCGCCGGTGAGGAGGTGCAGATGCGCAAGATCGAGCGCTACGCCACCGACCCGGACGGCCGGCCGCTGCTGCCTGGAATGATCAATTTCCCGCTGTACGGCAGTCTCAACGATGTGTTTGCGCGCGGTCGACCGACTGCCGAATTGGCCGATCGCATCGGCCGCATGATGGCGCTGCACCGTGATCCCTACCGCATGCCGACCTTTGTCGACAACCACGATGTCGACCGCTTCCTCGCCGGCGGCAGCGAGGCGGCGCTGCGTCAGGCGCTGCTGCTGATCATGACCCTGCCCGGCATACCCACGATCTACTACGGCACCGAGCAGGGCTACACGCAGCCGCGCGCAGCGATGTTCGCGGGCGGCTTTGGCGCCGGCGGTCGCGATCATTTCGATGTCGATGCACCGCTCTACCGCTACCTGCAGCAAATCACGGCGTTGCGCCGTGCGCATCCGACGCTCTCGCGCGGCCGCCCGCATTTGCTGCGCGATTCGGCGACCGGTCCAGGAGCGCTGGCCTACCGGTTGGATGATGCGGACGGTGAGCAGTTGCTGGTCGTGTTCAACAGCGCCGAGCAAGGGGTGCTGCTGGACAACCTGCAGCCTGCGCAGTCCGAACCATTGACGCTGCGCAGCCTGTTTGCGATCGACGGGGTTGGCAGTGATGAGCGGACCGACACTGCTGGCCGCGTCTCCCTCACCTTGCCCGCTCGCAGCGCGCAGCTCTGGCGCATCGAGCCGCAGGTTGGTGGCGCGGAGACGCCGCCTGGCTCGCCTGTTGCGCCGACGCTCGCGATTGAATCGTTGTTGGACGGCCGACTGCGAGTGACTGGCAGCGGTTCCGGCCATTCCAGTCTGCAACTGGTGCTGGACGGTGCGATCGGATCGGCAACCGCCGTGACTGTGGCTGAGGACGGCAGCTTCAGCGCGCAGTTCGACACCCGCAGTCTGCTCGATCCCAGCGTCGAGCACCGGTTGGTGGCCTGGGCCGAGGGTTACAAGCTGGCTTCCGCGCCGGTGCTGTTCCGCGCCGCGCCAGACTGGCAGCAGCTGGCCGAGGTTGCCGATCCACCCGGTGATGACCACGGGCCGAGCGGACGCTATCGCTATCCGACCGATCCCAGCTGGGGCGACAACCGCCAGATGGATTTGCTCGGCGCCCGCGCCTACGCCGCGGGGGGGTCACTGAAGCTGGAACTGGACATGCATCGCGTTACCCAAAGCTGGAATCCGGCCAACGGCTTTGATCATGTGGCCTTCAGCATCTTCTTCAGCCTGCCGCAGCGAGCCGATGGCGCGCGCGCGTTGCCGAAGCAGAACGCCAGCATGCCCGAAGAGCTGCGCTGGCAGTATCGGCTGCGCGCGCATGGCTGGAGCAACGCGATGTACTCGTTTGCCGGCGCGGGCAAGGACAGCGACGGTACTCCGGTGTCGCCGGGTTCCCGCATCGAAGTGGATCGCGAGCGCAACCGCATCAGTTTTCTGGTGCCGGCGGCCGCCCTCGGCAATCCGCCGTCGCTGCATGACGCCGTGGTCTATGTCACGACCTGGGACCATGACGGCGGCTATCGGACCTTGAGCCAGCGCGGCGACAGTCACAGCTTCGGTGGTGGCGATGGCCAGCGCGAACCGCTGATCATGGACGAGCTGTTGCTGCGGCTGGGTGGCAGGATCGCTTCCGGGTCCGATCTCGACTGATGCAGATGCGGCTCTCTTCAGCAGCAGAGTCGGGAGTCGGGAGTCGGGAATGCGCATCGACTACAGCTTCGCTGTTGCATTTTTCTCACCACGCCTGTCATCAGCGTCCAAAGTCTCGGGCGCTTCTTCCGACCGCTACTGCGCCGACTGCCGACAGGTGAAGAAGCCGTTGAGCGTCAAGCGACCTTGCCGAGGATCGTCGTTCAGCCGCTGCGGCAAGCGGATGTCGCCACTGTGAAACTGCATGCCGTCATAGAAGATCGCCCGATTGAACCGCGCCGGCACGCTGGTGATTTTCTCGAACCACTGGTTGGTGTCGGTAGGGTAGGCGGCAGACAGGCCGTATTTCGACGCAAAGATGGCATGGTCAAGCACGCCGGAGTCATGAACCAGCTGCGCGGTTTCCATCGCGCCGCGGCGTGGCCGATAGAAGCCGGTGCCGCCCAGCGCCGGGTCCTGGAACAGGTATAACACGCAGGCGGCGACGCAGCGCCCGGCTTCGAGTTCCATCCGGTCGCGGTGACAGATCCACTGGGTCGGCGCCAGTTGACCGGGCTGCAGGGTGACCAGCGACAACCGGCTATAGGCGCGCAAGGTGCGCCGGCCGCCCAGTTGGCGTCGCGCGTGGACGGCAAAGAACCCATCCAGTACCGCGCTGAACGCATCCGGCATGCGCAATTCCGGACCGGGAAAGGCGTTGTTGCCGGAGAATGCAAAGCGCTCGCGCTGTGTCACCGCCACGTCCACCAGCCGTTGCGGATCGAGCAGCACATCATCGAACACCAGGCAGCGGGACTCGCCGCCCAGCGAAATCACAGACGGCCGCGGGTTGGGATTGAACATCGGCGATCGGGTCGTCCTGGGTGGATACGGAATCTTAGCCGGATGGCGGTGCGGCTTGGCTCCGCGTCGTGTGAGACTGCTCGGAGCAACAGCGGACTGCGAACGGGGCTTTCGGCCCGCCCCGTGGCCTGCCCGCTCACGCCGCAGCGGCGCGGTCGATGGCGCAATGGCGGGCGATGTAGGCCTCGTGGGTGGGCATCGCGCGGACACAGTTGGCGATGACCTCACGGACGCCTTCGACGTGCTTGCGTATCTCGTCCTCAGAGTGCACGTCGACCAGCGGGTGGTAGCCCTTCGGGTGCAGCCGCTGGCCGTGCATCACCTGCACCCAGCTGGGTTCGGCGAACAACTCGTTGCCATCCCGAAAGACCCGGCCATTGCTGCGGAACAGGTCCATCTTCTGCTGCAAGGAAGGCGGGATCGACATCGTCCGAACGTAATCCCAGAACGGCGTGTCGTCGCGCTCGGTGGCGTGGTAATGGAGAATCAGGAAGTCGCGGATCTTGTCGAACTCGAAGTCCGAGTGGGCGTTGAATTCGTCGATGTCGGTCTGCTCGAAACCGGCGTGCGGGTAGAACGCGGTCAGGCGGGCGATGGCCGACTGGATCAGGTGGATGCTGGTCGACTCCAGCGGTTCCATGAAGCCGCTGGACAGTCCGATCGCAACGACATTCTTGTCCCAGAACTTCTTCCGCTTGCCGGTAACGAAGCGCAGGATCTTCGGCTCCATCAGGGCCTCGCCCTCGAGGTTGGCCTTCAGCGTGGCGACTGCCTCGTCCTCACTGATGAAGTTGCTCGAAAACACGTAGCCGTTGCCGACACGGTGCTGCAGCGGGATGCGCCACTGCCAGCCAGCCGCGCGCGCGGTGGAGCGGGTGTAGGGCGTCAGCGGACCGTTGCTGACGCACTGCACCGCGGCGGCGCGGTCGCACGGCAGCCAGTGGGTCCAGTCCACATAGCCGGCCTTCAGCGTCTGCTCGATCAGCAGACCGCGAAAGCCCGAGCAATCGACGAACAACTGACCACCAATGCGCTCGCCATTCTCCAGCACCACCGCCTCGACAAAGCCGGATTCCGGGTGCTGCACGACTTGCGCCACCTTGCCCTCGTGGCGGACCACGCCGCGTGCCTCGGCGTACTCGCGCAGGTAGCGGGCGTAGAGGCCGGCGTCGAAGTGGTAGGCATAGCCGATGTCGGCCAACGGCGACTTGGGTCGGTCGGTGATGGCCGGCATGAACCTGTTCGCCCGCGCCGCGAGGGTATTGATCGAATAGTCGTCCAGGTGCCCGGCGAGGCCAGCCTGATGCAGCTTGAGCCAGTAGTGATAGAAGGCGATCACACCCAGATCCTGGCCGATCTTGCCGAAACCGTGGATATAGCTGTCGCCCAGCCGACCCCAGTTGACGAACTCGATGCCGAGCTTGAACGAGCCCTTGGTCCGACGCACGAAGTCGCTCTCATTGAGTTCGAGTGCGGTATTGAACACCTTGATCAGCGGGATGGTCGCCTCGCCCACGCCCACGGTGCCGATTTCTTCGGACTCGACCAGGCGGATCGAGTAATCCTTCGACAGGACCTTGGACAGGGCGGCGGCGGTCATCCAGCCGGCGGTGCCGCCGCCGACGATGACTACTTCGCGGATTCGGTTGTCGTGCATGGCGTGCGTCCGGGTGGGGAGGGGCGGAGGGCTCAGGGCCCAGTCTGGTGCTTGCTGAAAGCAAGTATGAAACGGGCTTCTACCCGCCGTCGAACCTGAAACGAAGCGGCCCTTGACTTGCTGGGCCCTGGGCCCTGAGCCCTGGGCCCCCGCGGAGAGCGTCGGCCAAACTCCAGCAGCGACCGTGCCTACTGCGCGATGACATAAACCACCGCCGTGCGCGCGGGAATCGTGAAGCTGCCGCTTCTCGCGTCATAGCGCGCCTCGCGTCGCGGGCGGCTGTCGCCGGCGCTCTTGGCGGCCTGTACCGGGTGCAGGCGCCAGTCCTTGCCTGCTTCGCCGGGCAGTTCAAGCCGGTGCGACTGCAGATCGACGTTGATGAAATACAGAACCTCGCCGAACGCTGCGCCCGGATGACCCTGCCCGTCTAGCTGGCCGACCAGTACGGTGGGCAGCTGATCCGGCCCGGTGTTGCGGAAGCGCAGCCGCTGCGACACATCGTCCGCGCTGCGCAGGCGGAACAGGGTCGAACTGCTGCGGATCCGCAGCAGATCCAGGAAGCCGTCGCGCATCCAGCGGATCTCGGCCGGGGTCGGTTTGATCTCAGGATTGGCCAGCAGAGGGCGCATCAACGGCCAGACTTCGCCGTTGTCCCAGGCCGGTGGCAGGCCGCTGCCGAAATGGTTGTCCGAAAGGGTCCAGTCGATCCGGTTGAACCAGTCGCCGGAGTCATAGCTGTTGCGGTCCATCGACTTGCTGCGCAGGATCTCGATACCGGCGTGGTAGTAGGCGATGCCCTGGCTGAAGGCCACCAGCGCCGCGCCGAGCAGTTGCACACGAGCACGGTCCTCGCGACTGCTGCTCAGCGGCAGCTTGAACACGTTGATGTCGAACAGGGTCTGGTTGTCGTGATTCTCGACGTAGTTGACGACTTCGGTCGGCTCGCTGACGTAGCCGGCCGGCTGGCCACCGGCGTAGTCGATCTGTTCCAGTCGGACGTTCTGGCCGCGATGGTCAAGCAGGCGGTAGTTGCGCAATGAGCCGGCCAGACCCACCCGCAGCATGTCGGCGGCGCGGAGCAGGTCGGTCGAGCTGGTATGACCCTGTGCCTGGGCATTGGGGGCGTAGTGCAGACCGTTCAGATAGCCCTGCCGGCGGATCAGATCGGCCGCCCCGTCGCAACAGCCACCACCCCGCGCGGCATCGCGGGCGCGGTCGCTGAAGGTGGCGATGCCACTGCCGTTGAGCGATAGCTGCGAGGCCTGCACGAAGCGGCGACCGTCGGCCACCTCGCCAAAGTTCCAGCCTTCGCCGAGCAGTTCGACGTGGCGTCCCGTGGCCTGGTTGACGGCCACCTGCAACGCCTCCATCGCCGCCCGTGGCTGGTGCCCCATCAGATCGAAGCGGAATGAGTCGATCTGGTAGTCGCGCGCCCACACCACCGCCGAGTCGATCATCAGCCGGGCCATCATCCGATGCTCGGTGGCGGTGTTGACGCAGCAGGTCGAAGTCTCGATGCCACCATCGGCGTTGAGGCGGTGGTAGTAGCCGGGAACGATGCGATCAAGTACCGACTTCGGGTCCTGGCCGGCGGCGCTGGTATGGTTGTAGACCACGTCCATGCCGACGCGCAGCCCGGCTTCGCGCAAGGCCAGCACCATCCGGCGGAACTCCGAGATACGCACCGCGCCATCGCGCGCGTCGCTGGCGTAGCTGCCCTCCGGCGCGGTGTAGTGCCACGGGTCATAGCCCCAGTTGAAGCAGTCGCGATCCTTCACGGCGCCGACCGCCGCCTGCTGGCTCTCGCTGTCCGGTCCGCCGCTCGGGGTGGGCGTGACGCAGTCGATTTCGGGGACGGTAGCCAGATCGAACACCGGCAGCAGGTGGACGTCGGTCAGTCCGGCAGCGGACAGCGCTCGGAGGTGGCGCATGCCATCGCTGTCGGTCTCGGTGAAGGCCAGATAGTTGCCACGGTTGGCGTCGCTGACGCTGGCATCGTTGATGGAGTGGTCACGCACGTGCAACTCGTAGATCACCATGTCGGTCTGGCTGCGGACCTTGTCCGGGCGCGCCTTGCTGTCCCAGCCCGGCGGCTTGAGCGCCGGATCGGCCAGATCGACGATGTAGCTGCGCTGGGAGTCGGCACCCAGACTGAGCGAGTAGGGGTCGGTCACGCGGTTGCGGACGATGCCGACATTGCGCACCGGGACATCCACCAGATAGCTGTAGTAGTGTCCGCGCAACTCCGCGCTCGCGCTGGCCGACCAGATGCCGGTGGCCGGGTCGCTGAGCAGCTCCAGCAGCGTGCTGGCGGCGCCGCTGTCGCTCTCGTGCAGGCATAGCGACACCCGCTGGGCGGTGGGTGCCCACAGCCGGAAGTCGGTCCGCCCAGCCGCCAGCGTGGCACCGAGCGGGGCGCTGTCGATGGCCGCGGCGTAGCGGTCATCAAGCGCACCGGCGATCTGCACTGAGGTGGCGTCGCGCACGCGGCCGCTGGCGTCCTCATGGACCAGCACCAGCTGACCACGGTGCAGCGAGTCGAGCTGGTCGAGTTCCGGTTCGGCGACCGCCAGCAGCAGGCCGCTGCCGATGTGGCTGTAGCGCTCGGGGTCGGTGATGGCCGGCGCGCTGGTTTGCAGGCTCAGCTCGATGTACCCGTCGGCGCCGCTCAGCGGCTGGCCAATCTGCCGCACGATCCGGGCACTGCTGGAGTGATACAGGCGGAACCTGCCGGCCGAATCCGGCCGCGGCCAGCGGATGAGCTGGCGGTTCAGCCAGACCGCGCGCGCATCCAGCGCAGCCTGGGCGGGCGTTGCGTGCAAGGTCCGGGCGTGGCTGCCACCGTCGCACTCGGCGATCAGCGGTGGCGCAGACGGTTGCACTTCGGCACCGGCCGACAGCGTGATCAGCAGCAGGCTGGCAAGCCCGAGGCGGCCATTGTGCAAGCGCCGCGTCATGCCGGCGCCCGCTCGGCGGCGCGCCCGCCCAGCACCCGGCTGGCCAGCAGCATCACCGCGAGGGTCGCGGCCAGGGTGATCGCCATCAGGTGGATGAAGTGCAGCGGCGACCAGACGAAGGTGAACATCGCATAGAGCGCAACGCCAAACAGGATGCCGATCTTGACCGCTCCGGCGCGCACCCGCCCGGACAGGAACACCGCGGCGAGGAAAGCCGCCAGTACCGGCATCGAGTACAGGCCGTTGAGTCGCTGCAGCATGTCGATGATGCTCTTGGCGTTCTGGAACAGCGGCACCATCAGCAGCGACACCAGCGTGAACACCACCGCGACGGTCTGACCGATTCGCCTCGGGTCGGCCTTCGGGTTCACCTTCGCCAGATGGATGTCGCAGGTATACAGCGCCGAGGCCGAGTTCAGGCAGGAATTGAAGCTCGACAGCACCGCGCCGGCGATCACCGCGGCGAAGGCCCCCGACAGCCAGGGTGGCAGCACGTCGCCGACCAGCCGGCCATAGGCGACATCGCCGACATCGCCATACAGCTTGTAGGCGATTACCCCGGGAAACACGACGATGAACGGAATCACCATCTTGAAGGCCGCCGCGGCATAGATACCCTTCTGTGCCTCGCGCACCGAGCCGGCGGCCAGTGCGCGCTGGGCGATCACCATGTTGGTACCCCAGTAGAAGATGTGGATGAAGACCATGCCGGTAAGCAGTGTGTGCCAGGGAATGTCCGAGTCGTCCGCGCCGATCAATGTCCAGCGCTCGGTCGGCACGCCGGACAGATCCCAGTTCACCGCGGTCAGCGCGAACAGGGTGACGGTGACCCCCATCAGCAGCAGACCGATGCCGTTGTAGGTGTCGGAGATCGCAATTGCGCGCAGCCCGCCGAAGGCCGCATACAGCAACCCACCCAGGGCGAAGGCCGCGGCGATGACGATGATTGGCGCATCGATCGCGAACATCGATTTCATGAACACCGAGCCGGTGTAGAGCACCACCGGCAGCAGGATGAACATGTAGCCGGCCAGGAACAGCAGCGAAACGATCCGGCGCAGGCCGGCATCGCCCAGGCGCCGCTCCAGCAGTTCGGTGGTCGTGGTGCAGCCGTGCTTGTAGTACAGCGGCACCAGCACATGGGCGAGAATCAGCAAGCCGGCCGCGGCACCGAACTCCCACCAGGCCACCAGCATCTTCTGCGCACCGTTCATGCCGACGATCTGCTCGGCGCTGAGGTTGGTCAGCAGCAGCGAGCCGGCCACGAAGGGCCAGGTCAACGTGCCTCCGGCAAGGAAGTAGTCGCGCGAGGAATCACTGTTGTGCACCGCTCGCCGGCACTTCCACCAGGTGACGGCGGCGACCAGCGAGGTCAGGGCGACGAACACGGCGATCTGGATGGCACTGGCTTCCACGTATCCCCTCCCCGAAGGATCGTACCCGCCCGGTCAGGCGGGGTGGCCGAAAACTAGCTCGATTCGGGCCGGCGATGCCCGTACCGGGGGATGAATACGTATGCACGCGCAAGCGTAGTCGGGAGTTGGAAGTCCGTGACCCGAAAAGAGAGAAAGAGCAGGTCACCACAAAGGACACAAAGGACACGAAGGACTCAAGGGAAAAGCCTCGAGAATGGATACCCCGGCAGACACAGCCGCCCACCTGGGCGCGCTGGCCGAGTTGCAACAGACACGACCAGTCTCTTCCGCTCTGCTTTCCTTCGTGATGCCCTTTGTGTCCTTTGTGGTCAATGATTTCTTCAGCATTTCAGCGCTCCCGACTTCCGACTCCCGCGCCTCAGAAATCCGCCTGCCCGATCGGATGCACGCTGACCTCATCCACGACCATCTGTACCGGTTGCCCGATGAGCTGCAGCACCAGCGCAGCCAGGGTATCCACCGAGAGTGCCTCGTGTGCCTCGCGGCTGCGCTCGCTACCGCCGCCGAAGTCGCTGTCGATGATGCCGGGATTGATCAGGCTGACACGCACTCCGGCGTCCTTTACCTCGCGCAGCAGTGAATGGCTGAAGCCGGTCAGGCCGTGCTTGGAAGCGACATAGGTGGCCATGTTGGCGAGCGGGCGGCGGCCCAGGTCGGAGCCGATGTTGATGATGTGGCCCGAGCCGCGCGCCAGCATCTGGGGCAACAGGGCGCGGCAGAGCTGGATCGGTGCGGCCAGATTGACCTGCAGAATCGTACGCAAATCGGCCTCGGAGTGTTCGACGAAAGGCCGGTAGCTGCCGATGCCGGCGTTGTTGATCAGCCCATCAATGCGCGGGTGGTGGGCGAGCAAGACTTCGATCGCCAGGCCCAAGCCTTCCGCGTCGGCCAGATCGAGTGGGCAGGGCCGGATGCGGCCGGGACTGCAGCTCTCTGCCAGCTGCTGCAGTCGCGCCGCGTCGCGCGCCAGGGCGAGCACCTCGTGGCCGGTGGCAGCGAGTTGTAGCGCCAAGGCGCGACCGAGGCCGCGGCTGGCGCCGCTAACGATCCAGGTGGACACTGTGGGTACTCCGCGCCTTGTCGTCGGCTGCTGCGGTGCCGCACGATGCCACGCTTGCGCGTTCGTTAGCCGATGGGTCCTTCACCGGCGTGAATGAATACGATTGCAGCGCCGCCTGCGTTTGGTCCCGGGAGGCTAAGCTCGGTCGCTCGCGGTGTCGAAAACCCCGGCCACCGGTCGGGCCCGTGAACCCATGTCCCTGCTCAAGGATCAGCCGTAGCGTGACCAGTACCATGCCCAGCGCTACCCGTCCGGTCTCCGAGCCAGAGCGCTTTCGCGAGTGCCTCCGTCGGGAGTTCGAGCAAGCAAGCGATCCACGCTCGCCTCAAACGGCAATGCATGCGGCCGCGGTGGCCAGCAGGCAGCTGCTGGCCGAACGCTGGGCAACCAGCCAAGCCGAGGATGCGGTGCGTGACGACCACCATCCACAGCGGCGGGTGCACTACCTGTCGATGGAGTTCCTGATGGGGCGGGCGCTCGGCAATGCGCTGGCCGCACTCGGCCTGCATGCCGAGCTGCGCAGCGCGCTTGCCAACAGTGGACTGGAGCTGGGTCAAGTGCTGGAGCGCGAGCCCGACGCCGCGCTGGGCAACGGCGGCCTGGGCCGGCTGGCGGCCTGCTTCCTCGATTCCTTCGCCGAGCTCGGGCTGCCATCCTTCGGCTATGGCCTGCGCTACCAGTACGGCATGTTCGCCCAGGCGATCGACGATGGCCGCCAGGTCGAGGTACCGGACGACTGGATGCGCCTCGGCCAACCGTGGGAAGTTGCACGCCCCGAGCTGGTCTACCCGGTTGGCTTCGGTGGTCGGGTCTGCCCCGGCGAGGACGGCGAGCGGCGCTGGATCCCGGCCGAGCGGGTACTCGCTCAGGCCCATGACTTCATCGTCCCGGCGCATACCAGCGAGCGGGTCTCGACATTGCGCACCTGGCAGGCGAGCGCCGAACAGCCGATCGATCTGGACGCCTTCTGCCGCGGCGAGCACGCTGCAGCTGGCCGCCAGCAAAGTGCCGCTGACGCTCTCAACTGGGTGCTCTATCCGGATGACAGCACCGCCGCCGGCCGCGAGCTGCGGCTCAGGCAGGAGGCCTTGCTGGTCAGCGCCTCGCTGCAGGATCTGATCGCCCGCCATTTGCGCGAGTGCGGCGATATCCACCAGCTCGGCCTGCGCAACGCGATCCATCTCAACGACACCCATCCGGCGCTCGCGCCGGCCGAGCTGATGCGCCTGCTGCTGGACGAGAATGGCCTGGGCTGGCGTGATGCCTGGGCGATCACCCGGGCGGCGATTTCCTACACCAACCACACGCTGATGCCAGAGGCGCTGGAGACCTGGCCGGTCGGCATGTTCGAGCAGTTGCTGCCGCGCCATCTGGAAATCATCTACCGGATCAACCAGGACTTTCTGGACCAGGTCCGGCGGCGCTACCCGGACGATGCCCAGCTGGCTTCGCGGGTGTCGCTGATCGACGAGAGCGGCGAGCGGCGGGTGCGCATGGCGGCGCTGGCGATTGTTGCCTCGCACAAGGTCAACGGCGTGGCCGCGCTGCATTCGGAGCTGATGGTCCAGACCATCTTCGCCGACTACGCTGCGTTGTTCCCCGAGCGCTTCCTCAACGTCACCAATGGCGTCACCCCGCGGCGCTGGCTGGAACAGGCGAACCCGGGTCTGTCCGGTCTGCTCGATGCCGCCATCGGCGGCGCGTGGCGACGCGAGCTGGAACAGCTCGGCGCACTGCGCGCAGTGGCTGACGATGCCGCGCTGGGTCGGGATTTCCTCGCCGTCAAGCACGCCAGCAAGCTGCGCCTGGCCGAGCGCATCGGTCGCGAACTGGGTATCGAGGTCGCTGCCGAGAGTCTGTTCGACGTCCAGATCAAGCGCATCCACGAGTACAAGCGGCAGTTGCTCAACCTGCTGCACGTCGTTGCCCGCTACCACGCCATCCTCGACCAGCCCGAAGGCCCGGACGGGCGCGGCTGGGTGCCGCGCACCGTGCTGTTGGCCGGCAAGGCAGCCTCGGCCTATCAGACCGCCAAACTGATCATCCAGCTCGCCCATGACCTTGGTCAGGCAATCAATCATGACGCCCGCCTTGGTGGTGCGCTGAAGCTGGTGTTCCTGCCCAATTACGGTGTCAGCCTGGCCGAGGCGGTCATTCCGGCTGCCGACCTGTCCGAGCAGATCTCCACCGCCGGCACCGAGGCTTCCGGCACCGGCAACATGAAGCTCGCTCTCAATGGGGCCTGCACCATCGGCACCTGGGACGGGGCGAATATCGAGATGGCGCAGGCGATGGGGACCGACGCGATGTTCGTGTTCGGCCTGCGTACCGACCAGATCGCCGAGTTGCGCGCTAGCCGATACGAGCCTGTCCGCTACGTCGAGGGAAACCCGGTTCTGCGGCGGGTACTCGACAGCATCGCTGGCGGTGATTTCAGCCCGACCGAGCCCACTCGTTACCGTGCTCTGGTCGACACGCTGCTCAGCGACGACCGCTACCTGCTGCTGGCCGATTTCACCGACTATCTTGCGGCCCAGTCGCGAGTCGACCGGCTCTACAGCCAGCCAGCGCAATGGGCCAGCCAGGCGCTGCGCAGTGTGGCCGGCATGGGCAGTTTTTCCAGTGACCGGACGGTGCGCCAGTACGTCGAAAAGGTCTGGTCGGTGGCGGCGGTGCGCGGGCTGCGCGAGCACGAGTCTGGCGGTCTGCATGCTTGAAGCGGCGTCCATTGCCGCCTCCGCCGCGCCGCTCGGCAGCGAGGCGCTGCGCAGCCTGCGCGAGGGCGACCAGGCGCGACCCTGGACCCTGCTCGGCGCGCATCCGCTGAGCCTGGGCGGGGTCGAAGGCGTGCGTTTCGCGCTGTGGGCTCCGAACGCTGCGCGGGTCAGCGTGGTCGGCGATTTCAACCGCTGGGACGGTCGCAAGCACCCGCTGCGGCTGCACCGCGAGGCCGGGGTGTGGGAGACCTTCGTGGGCGGGGTCGGCGTGGGTGATCTCTACAAGTTCGAGCTCGAAGCCGCAGACGGCACGCTGCTACCGCTGAAGGCCGATCCCTACGCCCGTTGCGCCCAGATGCGGCCCGACAACGCCAGCCGGGTTGCCGCCTTGCCGGCGCCCAGGCCGCTCCCCGCAGGACGCGCGCAGGCCAACGCCAGCAGCGCGCCGATCAGCATCTACGAGGTCCACGCCGGCTCCTGGCGGCGTACCGACAAAGACGGTTTCCTGGACTGGGATGGGCTGGCCGCAAGCCTGCCCGCCTATGCCGCGGATCTGGGATTCACCCACGTCGAGCTGCTACCCATCAGCGAGCATCCCTTCGATGGCTCCTGGGGCTACCAGACCCTTGGCTTGCATGCCCCGAGTGCGCGCTTCGGCCCGCCCGAAGGCTTCGCCCGTTTCGTCGATGCCTGCCATGCCCGCGGCCTCGGCCTGCTGCTGGACTGGGTGCCGGCGCACTTCCCCAGCGACGATTTCGGCCTGGCCCGCTTCGATGGCAGCGCTCTGTACGAGTACGAAGATCCACGCGAAGGGCGGCACCGCGATTGGGACACGCTGATCTACAACTATGCTCGGACCGAGGTCCGCAGCTTCCTCGCCGGCAGCGCGCTGTACTGGCTGGAGCAAGCTGTGGATGGCCTGCGCGTGGATGCGGTCGCATCGATGCTCTATCGCGACTATTCCCGAGCGCCCGGCGAGTGGCTGCCGAACGTGTACGGCGGACGCGAGAATTTCGAGGCGATCTCATTGCTGCGGCAGATCAGCGAGCAGGTCGCTGCGCGGGCTCCCGGCGCCATCCTCTGCGCCGAAGAATCCACCGCCTTCCCCGCTGTCACCGGTCCGATCGCTGCCGGCGGGCTCGGCTTTCACTACAAGTGGAACCTCGGCTGGATGAACGACACGCTGGCCTACATGCGCGAAGATCCGGTCCATCGGCGCTGGCATCATGACAAGCTGCGATTCGGTCTGGTCTACGTCTACAGCGAGAACTTCATCCTGCCGATCTCGCACGATGAGGTGGTTCACGGCAAGGGCTCGATGCTCGGCAAGATGCCCGGCGACGACTGGCAGCGCTTCGCCAACCTGCGCGCCTACTACGGTTTCATGTGGGGCCACCCGGGCAAGAAGCTGCTGTTCATGGGGCAGGAGTTTGCCCAGGCCTCGGAATGGAACCACGACCACGCGCTGCCCTGGGAGCAACTGAACGACCCTCGCCATGCCGGCGTGCAGCGGTTGGTGGGCAGTCTGAACCGCATCTACCGCGAGCAGCCGGCACTGCACCGACTCGATTGCGACAGCGCCGGCTTCGAGTGGCTGCAGGCCGATGACGCCGAGCAATCCGTCTTTGCCTGGATGCGTAGTGACGGCGAAGGCGGGGTCGTGCTGGTGGTCTGCAACTTCACTCCTGAGCCGCGCCACGACTACCGGATCGGACTGCCCGATGGACCGGCGTTGTGGCGCGAGGCGCTCAACACCGATGCAGCCTGCTACGGCGGCGGCAATCTCGGCAATGGGTCGGGCGCGCTGGCGGCCGAGCCGGTCGCCGCGCAGGGTCGGGCCCGCTCGCTGCGGCTCACCCTGCCGCCGCTGGCGACACTGTTTCTGGTGCCGGCATGAACATCATGCTGGCCGACGCCGTAGTGTCCGCCGAGACGCTGCCCGACAACCTGTTGCCGGGGAATGCGCATCCCTTCGGTGCCCACGTGGTATCAGGTGGCATCAACATCGCGGTCTTTTCCGAACACGCCGAAGCCATCGAGCTATGCGTGTTCGACGCTGAGGGCGCGCAGGAGCTGCGTCGCTACGCCCTCCACGGCCCCATCGATGGCGTCTTCCATGGGTTCTTGAAGGGTCTGGGCGCCGGCCTGGTCTACGGTCTGCGCGCACACGGTCGCTACGCGCCCGAGGCGGGTTTGCGCTTCAATCCGCACAAGCTCCTGCTCGACCCCTGCGCGCGCGAGATCGTCGGTCGCTTCCAGTGGGTCGATCAACACTACGGCTACATTCCTGGCCATCCCGACGCTACCCGCTCCTTCGACGTCCGCGATAGTGCGCCGCACGCGCTCAAGGCGCGCGTCGCCGCTCCGGACAGCCCGGGCCCAGGCGCCGTCAATCGACCTCGCCACGGCAGCGCCGATCTGGTTGTCTACGAAGTTCACGTCAAGGGTTTCAGCAAGTTGCTGGCGGGCATCCCCGCGGCGCTGCAGGGCACTTATGCCGGGCTGGCGCACCCGCGCTCGATCGAGCACTTCAAGGCGCTCGGTGTCACCACGCTGTCGCTGCTGCCGGTCCACTACAGCCTCGATGAGGCGCAACTGAGTCAGCGCGGCCTGCGCAACTACTGGGGCTACAACACGATCGGCTATTTCAGCCCCGATCCGCGCCTGGGCAGC
>DAIMJK010000003.1:3040-30131 GCA_036722245.1 Lysobacterales bacterium | reverse complement strand
GCCCAGGCCGCGATCACAGCCGAGCCGGAAAAGCACGAACTGAAAGCCGAACTGGCCGACCTGCTGATCCAGGCCGGCGAACTGGAAGACGCCGAAGCGCTGCTCACGGCCCTGCCCGACACGGCCCAGATCGGCGAGCCTGCCAAGCGCGCGCAGGCCAGACTACGCTTTGCCCGAATCGCCGCCGAGGCCGGTTCGGAATCCGAACTGCAGGCCGCGCTGCACGCCGATGCCGGCGACCTGCAGGCCCGCCATCATCTGGGCGCGCTGTATCTGGCCGCCGGCCAGGACAAGGCCGCGCTGGACCAGTTCATGACGATCCTGAAAACCGACCGCACTTTCGGCGACGACCTCGGCCGCAAGGCATTGGTCGATGCCTTCCGCGTCGTCACCGATGCGGAGTTGGTGGGGGATTATCGGCGTCGTATGTCCAGTCTCTTGTTCTAGGGTAGTTGAATTTTGCCGAACCAGTAGTCGGTTGAGAGGCCCAGATCAGAGGGCCCAAGCATAGGGCCCGGGGCATAGGGCCCAGGGCCCAGTAAAGGCGGCTTGAGGCAAATTGGAGTGTGGCTGAACTCAATGGCGAAGAGCATCCTCCCGCATCCCCGGCCCTTGCTCCTCTGGGCCCTGGGCCTTGGGCCCTGAGCCCTGGGCCCTGAACCCTGCTCTTCTGGGCCCTGGGCCCTGAGCCCTGGGCCCTTAGATCCCCACCGCCAAACAACGATCTACGCACCGAAGCTCGTCCGCATGAACGCCTCCCGCCTCCGCCGCCTCCTCAACGTCTACCCACCGTTCCTGTTCGCCGGGATTCGGACGGAAGTCGTGGCGGAAGACTTCCGCTACGCCCGGGTGGCTCTGCATCAGCGCTGGTACAACCGCAACTACGTCGGTACCCATTTCGGCGGCAGTCTGTACGCGATGACCGACCCCTTCTTCATGATCATGCTGATGCGCAATCTGGGTGAGGACTATCTGGCCTGGGACCGTCGCGCCGAGATCGAATTCGTCCGACCCGGCAAGGGCAAGGTCTGCGCCGAGTTCAGGATCACCGACGCCGATCTGACCGAGATCCGCACCGCCACCGCTGACGGCGGCAAGTACGAGCACTGGTTCAGCACCGAAGTCCGCGACGCCGACGGTGAGATCGTGGCCACCGTAAGAAAACAGGTCTACGCCCGCCTGAAACCCCGCGCGCGACCGGTCGATTGATCAGGCGGTGACTCGCTCTTGTACGGAGTGCGGTGGCTTGCCACCGCTCTGCTGTTGCGCAGCTTGCTGCCGCCCTTGCTGCTCCAGATCAGAGCGGCTGGGGCAGGTCGATCCACCATAGCTCGCCCTGCCCCTTGAGGCGGAGGCTGGACCCGATCAGCATGTCGCCGGGTTGCATCTCGCCGGCCGCGGTATCTGCGCGGCCGGAGCGCAGGTAGGCCGCGAGGTTGCGGTCGGGCGTGGCGTCGCGCTGTAGTTCGCCTTCGAATTGCTGCTCGGTCAGTCTGGCGGGGCCGCTCTTGCGGGCCCACATCAGGTTGAAATCGGTGGTTGGTCCGTCGAGCAGGCGGCAGTCGGGGGCATCCTCGCCGGCAAAATCGATGCGCGGTGTGGTCCGGTCGACTCGCACTTGACGCCCGGCGAAGTCCAGCAGCATGCCGTTACCGTCGAGCAGGATCAGCGTTCGGTCGACTCCATCGAAGCTCGAGAAGGGACCGTCTTGCTCGATCCGCGCGACGGAGATGCGCCAGGCAAAATCCGTCATTCCCGAGTCGGCCGGCCACAGCGCCAGCGTGCGGGTGCTGCCACCGCCGTTTTTCCACGGCGTCGGCGTGATATCGGCGGAACGAATCAGCGCAAGCTGCGATTGCATTCGATGCCCGCCGTCAGGACGCCCGGAAGTCAAAGGGATTGAAGGCCTTGATACCCAGCGCTTCGAAGTCACGCACGTTACGGCTGACGACTGTCAGACCGTGAACGATTGCGGTGGCAGCGATGAATGCGTCCTCGGCCAGCGGGTCTGATCGATGGTGCATGAGCTTGGCCCAGGTTCGGCAGACTGCGCTGTCCATCGCCAACACCTCGGTCGATGGGAGCAGGACTCTTTCCAGCCAGGCTTCGATCTCTTGCGCTCGGGCCGGATCCTGATCGCGTGTGAGTTCGATTCCCTGCTGCAGTTCGGCGATGGTCATGGCTGAAAGATACAACTCCGTTGCGGATTGCTCCCGCAACCACGCAACGACACCTCCGTGAGGCTTGGATTTGCGCGTTTCCGAAACGACATTTGTGTCAAGCAGGTACATGGCTGGGATGACCGGGGTGACCCGGATGTTCTAGCTAGCCCGGAGCATCCGGGGCAGCTCGGCGCCAGGCTTTGCGGCCGCGCTCCGGCAACACGAAACCATCCAGCTTCGCCCCGGCCGGATCCAGCAGTGCCTCCTTCAGGCTGTGTTTCGCTCGCTGCTGTAGTGCATTCCACTCGCCCACGGCCACAAGCATCGCAGCAGCCTCGCCGCGCTTGGTCACCAACTGCGGTCCGTCACTGATCGATCGCTCCAGCAACTCGCTGAAACGCGCCTTCGCCTCCTGAACAGCCCAGTTCGACATGAAACACCTCCGATGACCAGTCTTCTGACTAGTCTGTTTGCGAGTGTATCGTGTCAGCCCAGAAGTTTCATGAACGAAGCTCGCGAAGGGTGCGAGTCAAACTGATGTGGTCAGGCGGACTTCAATATCAACAGCGAAGAGCAGCTTACGCGGACGCGGAGGCCGCAGAAAGAGCAAGAACATCGCGCCATGCCCGGGCAAGGATGAAACCTCGACGTTCGCCCGCTCCGGGTCGCCAGCGGGTCGTGCTCGTACTCAGCATTGCGGTACTCGTACTCGTACTCGGCTTTTTTCGACAGACTCGGCCAGCGTTCGTGCTTTCGAGAACCCATAAACCAAGATGCCGGCGCGCCCAGGAAGTGCCACAAGCCGTGCAGAGAGCGTTGCCATCGCGCCTGTTTCGAGTACGAGTACCGTTGCACTGAGTACGAGTATGAGAAGCCGCGACGACCTCAGCCCACATCAGTTTGACTCGCACCCGCTTGCGAACGCAAACCAGCCTACCGCTCCCCCAGCAACCCCAGCATGAACGCGTAGTCTTCTGCCGTTTCCTCGAGCCGGTTGAAGCGGCCGGAGCGGCCGCCGTGGCCGGCTTCCATGTTGACCTTGAACAGCAGCGGGTTGTTGTCGGTCTTCATTTCGCGCAGCCGGGCGACCCACTTGGCTGGTTCGAAGTACTGCACCTGGCTGTCGTGCAGGCCGGTTGTGACCAGCATCGCCGGATAGGCCTGGGCCTTGACCTGATCGTAGGGTGAATAGGACAGCATGTAGTCGTAATAAGGCTTGTCGTTCGGGTTGCCCCACTCGTCGTACTCACCGGTGGTCAGCGGGATCGAGTCGTCCAGCATCGTGCTGACCACATCGACGAAAGGCACGTGGGCGATGATGCCGCGATACAGCTCGGGGGCCTGGTTGATCACCGCGCCCATCAGCAAGCCGCCCGCACTACCGCCGGCGGCGAAGATCTTGTCGGGCGCGCCATAGCCCTGCTTGACCAGGTAGCGGGTGACATCGACGAAATCGTTGAAGGTGTTCTTCTTCTTCAAGAGCTTGCCGTCTTCGTACCACTGCCGGCCCATTTCCTGACCGCCGCGCACGGCGGCTACGGCGAACACGAAGCCACGATCGAGCAGCGACAGGAGCGAGGAGCGGAAGTACGGCTCCTGGCTCGATCCATAGGAGCCGTAGGCGTACTGGAACAGCGGCGCACTGCCATCGTGCGGGGTGTCGTGGCGATAGACCAGCCAGACCGGCACCTGCACCCCGTCGCGCGCCTCTGCGAAAACATACTCGGTGCGGTAGTCGGCGGGGTCGAAGTCACCCAGCACCGGCTCACGCTTGAGCAGGCTGCGCTCGCCGGTGGCGAAGTCGAACTCGTACACGCTCGGCGGCGTGGTCATCGAGGTGTAGGTGTAACGCAACTTGCCGCTGGCCAGATCGGCGGTCTCGCTCAGCGCCATCATGTAGGCCGGTTCATCGGCGGCCAGCAACTCGCCCTCGCCGCCGGTCAGCGGCAGGATGCGGATCTTGCGCAGACCGCCAGAGCGCTCGCTGACCGCGACGCGATCGGCGAAGACCTCGAAACCCTGCACCAGCGCATCGCTACGATGGGCCAGCAACGGCTGGAACCGGGCTGGATCGGCCGGCACCACCGGGGGCGCGGTGAGCAGCTGGAAGTTGGTCGCGTCCTTGTTGCTGCGGATGACGAAGACCTCACCGGCGTCGTCGACCTCGTACTCGTGACCACGCTCGCGCGGCAGATAGATCTCGAACTCGCCCTCCGGGTCATCGGCGGCCAGCATGCGGGTCTCGCTGGTCAGCGTGCTGCCCAGATAGATCATCAGATAGCGGTCGGACTTGCTCCGCATCACATGGGTGTAGAAGGTGTTGTCGGCTTCCTCGTACACGGTGACCGCATCGCTGTAGGGCTGACCGATCACATGGCGCTTGACCCGGAAGGGCAGCAGTGTGGTGGGTTCCTTCTCGACCACGAACACGGTGCGGTTATCGTCGGCGAAGACGATCGCGCCGGAGACGTCATTGATCTCATCACTCAGCCACTGCCCGCTAGCCAGATCCTTGAAGCGAATGATGTACTCGCGCCGGCCGACGGTGTCCTCGGCGACTGCCATGATCTGGCCGTTCTCGCTGACCACCAGGTTGGCGGCCTGGTAGTAGCTGTGCCCCTTTGCCCGCTCGTTGCCGTCCAGGATGATCTCCTCGGCCGCATCCATGCTGCCCTTGCGGCGAGCGTAGATCGGGTATTCCTGACCGGTCTCGAAGCGGCTGTAGTACCAGTAGCCGCCATCGAACTCGGGCACCGAGGAATCGTCCTCCTTGATCCGCGCCCGCATCTCCTCGAACAGGGTCTGCTTGAGCGGCTGCAGCGGCGCGAAGTAGGCCTCGAACCAGGAGTGCTCGGCGCGCAGATGATCCAGCACCTCCGGCTTGCTGCGGCTGTCGTCGCGCAACCAGGCATAGGGATCGACGCGGGTTCCATGAGGATCGGTCAACGTTTGTGGTCGCTTGGCGGCCATCGGCGGTGCCTGCTCCGGCGCAGGCCAGACCTGCGAGGTGTCCGGCGGCAAAGCCTCTGCCGTGGCGGCAGCGCTCTGCTCGCTCGGGGTGGTTACCGTCGGGGTGGCCGCATCGTCGCACGCGACGAGGAACAGGGACAACGTCAGCAGGCTGAACGAACGCAGCAGGGACTTCGGAGACATGGCGGTACCGGAGAGAAGCGAGCCGCTAAAGATACCGTGTTTTCGCCGGACCGCCATGAACGGGAGTCAGTGGGTGGGTGGGAACGAAGCGGTCTTGTGAGTCAGAGGTGGAGGGCCCAGGGCATAGGGCCCAGGGCCCAGACAGATCAAGGGCCGCCTGGATTGCCGCAGTCGCTTGGGCTCCTTCGCAATGACTATGGTTTGAGGCCAGCCGTGTGGCTGAGGTACCCGGAGCTGCTCTTTTGGTCCCTGGGCCCTGCTCTTCTGGGCCCTGTGCCCTGTGCCCTGTGCCCTGCTCTTCCTCAGCGATGATACGGATGCCCGTTCAGGATGCAGTGGGCCCGGTACAACTGCTCAGCGACGATCACCCGGACCAGCGCATGCGGCAGGGTCATCGCGCCGAGGGACCAGCATTGTTCACAGCGGTCGCGGTCTTCATCGAGCAAGCCATCCGGACCGCCTATGAGGAAACACGGCAGGCGGGACTCAAGCTGCCAGCGGTTCAGTTGGTCGGCCAACTGGTCGCTGGACCAGGCCTTGCCGCGGCTGTCCAGAGCGATCCTCCAGCCGCCGGCGGGCACCGCGGCGAGCAGGCGATGACTCTCATCGAGGCGCGCTTCCTGATCGCTGCGACCCTTGCCACGAGCGGCAAGGCGGAGGCTGCGGTAGTCGAGCGTGAGCCGGCCACGCATTCGGCCCACGTAGTCGGCATAGCCTTCTTCGATCCAGGCTGGGCTGCGGTCACTGACGGCGAGCAGTACGGCTTTCACGAATCAGACCGAGTCAGGCCGATTATGCGGCTCCGACAGCCGGCTGGGAAGGGTCGACCGCGACCGGCACCTCCATGCCCCACATTCGCTCCAGACCGTAGAACTCACGCGTCCGCGGCAGCATCAGGTGGACCACCACGTCGGCCAGGTCCACCAGCACCCATTCGCCTTCGCGCTCGCCTTCCACCCCGATGGGGGGATTCTCGAGCGCCTTGGCAGCCACGACGACCTCATCGGCCATCGAGCGGACGTGGCGGTTGGAGGTACCGCTGGCGATGACCAGATAGTCGGTGATCGAAGTCTGACCGCGCACGTCGATCACGCGCAAGTCGCGGGCCTTCATGCCTTCCAGCTTGTCGACCACGACGTCACGCAGACGATCGACCGGATCGGCCTTGGTCTTGCGGGTGCGGCGGGGGCGATTGGGCAGGGCCATTGCGGCGGTGTCCGGCGAAGCCGGCGGTCGGGCGGCGGACGCCCGGGGAGGGATGGATGCAATCAACGGGTTGTCCTCATGGGTGCTCCTTGGTACTCCTGTGGCTGGATCAGGGATTTCCGCTGCGTGCGCGCTCGCGCATCAGCTTGGGTCATTCTCCGCCCCCTCTGGCGGCTTGGCAAGTTTGGGCCGTTTGAG
Organism: Lysobacterales bacterium; assembly: GCA_036722245.1. Lineage (GTDB taxonomy): Bacteria > Pseudomonadota > Gammaproteobacteria > Xanthomonadales > SZUA-5 > JAWLAT01. The sequence goes on along the minus strand of DAIMJK010000003.1, from coordinate 23,412 downwards.
TTGAAGAACTGCTGCCAGGTGCAAGAACGATCGGCGAGCGCCGCCTTTGCTGATCCCTCAGCCCTCAGCCCGGTACCCAATCAGACATATAGTCCATGCTGCTTGATATACCTCAGAACCGCGTCCGGCAGCAGATAACGCAACGATCGCCCTTCCTGCCGGCGCCGCCGCAGATCGGTAGCGGAGATGGCCAGGGGAGTGACTTCCAGGCAGCACCAGTGGCCGCTCGCCGAGAGCAGCAATTCGTGTCGATGCGCGACCCAGGCCGTTTTGAAGTCGGCATGATCGGGGGGGCGCAGCGCTTCTCCGGGACGGTTCAGGACGACCAGATGGGCCAACCCCAGCAAGTCCTGCCAGCGTCGCCACGAACTCAAGCGAGCAAAGGCGTCGGCGCCAAGGAGAAACAGCAGCGGGGTCTGAGGGCCGAGTTCGGCGCGCAGTTCGGTCAGCGTGTCCACCGTGTAGGTCGTTCCCGGTCGTCCCAGTTCGCGGTCATCCAGACCCAGTCGTGGCTCGCCGGCGATGGCCAGTTGCAGCATTGCGCGGCGATGCTCGTGGGTGGCTGCCAGCGCCGAGCGCAAGGCGGGCAGGCTCGCCGGCAGCAGGTCGACGCGTGCGCATCCGAGCAACTCGGCAGCCTCCAGAGCGGCGCGTAGATGGCCGTGATGAACCGGGTCGAAACTACCGCCCAGATAGACTCGGGGGCTACGTCCAGATGGCGCCAGGCCGGTTGCGGGTGCGTCTGTCACCGAATGAGCTAAGCCGCGAAGCGGACTGCTTGCGCCGCTGGCAGGGCCAGTCGCAGCAGCAAGCGCTCCAGCTCCAGCCAGGGTGGGTTGGTCGAGTAGCCCTTGGCAGCCCTTTCAACCGCGCGGATGTCCATCCAGAGTTGTTCCCAGGCGGCCGGTGTATGGCGCCGGACGGCCTGCATGAGCACGCCGGCGCGCGGATCGAAGACCCGCTGCCCGCGCAACCAGTCGCGCACGCCGGCAGGCGCCTGCTGTGCCTGCTGGACCAGACCGACCATCAATTCCAGCTGACGTGAGATCCAGGGCAGCAGGCGCGCCGGGTGTTCACCCTCGGCGCGCAGGGCATGCAGCACCCGCCGCATCTGCAGGGGCTTGCCGGCCAGCGCTTCGTCGACCAACCGGAACACATCGAAGCGGGCGCTGTCGGCGACGAACTCGCCCAGCGTGGCAGCTGTCCAGCGCGCATCAGGTCTGGCCAGGGCCAGTTTGTCCAGCTCCTGGGTCGCCGCCAGCAGATTGCCATCGGTGCGCCAGATCAGCAGTTCCAACGCCTCGCGATCAAGTTGCACACCGGCACGCTGTGCCCGCATGCCGAGCCAGCGTGGTAGCTCGGTGGGTTTGAGCGGCCACATCGACACCACCTGACCGTGCCGGGCGAAGCGCTTGATCCAGCCTTCGGCCTCGATCGCCCGACTCCACTCCGGCACGCTGAGCAACAGCTGCAGATCAGGATCAGCGCGCGCGAGGATCTCGTCGAGGATCTCTTGCGCCGGTTTGGGCAACTTCGAGCTGCCCAGGCGCAGGTCGAGCAGGCGTCTACTGGCGAACAGTCCGGGGCTGATGCTCAGCTGGGCCAGCTCCAACCAATCGAAGGACTTCTGTGCCGCGTCGATGCGCTCAAGCTGATCAATGCCGGCCGCACGAGCCGCCCGCCGCACCGCATCCCGACATTCCTCCAGCCGGACCCAGTCACTGCCGGCGATCAGGCAGGGCCGGCCCAGTGCTCGCTCGGGCGACTGCAACAGCGCTTGTACATCCACGTCGTGGACAGGCCCTCAGGCGGCCATTTCGAATGCGTGGCGCAAGGCGCCTTCGATCGCTGCCATGTCCGGAATCACTACCTGGTCGTCGCGCAGCATCAAGTTGACCAGCACCCCGGGGCGTTCGCCGGAAAAGTCCAGATTGGGAACGAGGATATCCGGCGAAACCGTAGTCAGGCGCGGGAAGCCCTGAGTCAGCACGCCGATGTACGGCATCTTGAGGGGATCGTCCAGCGCCTTGACCACGGCGACCCGGGAGCCCTCGGCGCGTTCTTCCAGCGCCATGCCGGCAAGCAGCGAGAAGGAGATCAGCGGTATACGCCAGCCGCGCCAGCGTATGCGTCCATACAGCCAGTCCGGCGCGTTGGCGACCCGTTCGGGCTCGGAGAAGGTAATCACCTCGGCCACCGAGGCGTTGGGCATCAGGACGCGACCGTTGGTCACGGTCATCAACAGGCCTCGTAGGTCGCGCACTTCCATGGTCTGCATTCCCCTTCCGGACTTCAAGCGAGCAAGCGGTTGGCCTGCGCGGCCAATTGTTCGGGCGTGCCGATGAAACTGACCACCTTGGCCGCAACGACGCCATCGACCATCGAACTGATGACGCAACTGGCCGGATCCTGGGCCCAGATCGGTACGCCGGCCGCCGCCAGCTGGCGCGCTCCGGCGACCGCGTCGTTGGCCATGCCGCTGAAGATGATCACCAGCAGGCGGTCCGCCCCCCAACGCTGCAGACCATCGCTCAGGACCTGGTCGATGGACGGCGAGTAGGCCGTGCTGCCGGCATCCTCGGAAAGATCCACGGCCGCATTGGCGTCGAACTTGAGCCGCTTGCCGACTGGCGCAATGAGGACTTCGCCCTCATTGAGGCTGCGCCCTTGACTGGCCAGATGGACGCGCAATGGCGACACCCGATCGAGCTGTTGGGCCATCAAGTCGAGGAACTCCGCGCCCATGTGCTGGACCAGCACGAACGCAGCATGCAAGTCCGGCTTGATGTCCTTGAGAAAGGCGCGGATCGAGTCCGGACCACCAATGGACGCACCCAGGATGACGATCCGCTTCGGGCCGGCCGCCGCCGTCGTCTCCGGCGTCGCTTCGGGCTGCGCTTGAGCGGCGGGCGCTGCGACTGATGGCGGTGCTTCGTCCAGAGGAGCCAGATCGAAGTCGACAAAGTCGATGCCCATGTCCAGACTGGCCAGATCGGTTGCGTCAGACGCGGGGACGCTGCTCGCTGGGCTTGACAAGGGCTGCGCTGGCGCTGGCTTGGGTTCAGCCACTGGCGCCGGCTGGCGGACCGGAGAGTCCAGATCGCGCAGATCAAGGCCCGTGCTCTCGGCCTTGGGAGCAGCGACCGCAGCGGCCTGCGCCTCCAGGCTTTCGTCAAGCGGCTCCAGCACCCACTCGGAGATATCGGGCAGGGAAAATCCGCCGCCGGCATCTGTTGTGGCGGTATCGATCAGTTCGGTCGGCAACGCAATGTCGCCGGTAGGGGCGGCGGCAAACAATTCATCCAGATCGGCAACCACTTCGCCGCCCTGGCGACTGTCCCCGGCCAGTTCGTCGCCAATGTCCGGCAGTTCCTCCAGCATCAGACTGACATCTGTCTCCTCGATCGCAATCGCCATCTCGGGCGCATCGCTGTCGCTCGCGTCCGTGGCAGCTTCCAGCGCGCCAAAACCGGTGTCATCACCCAGATCCAGTTCGTCGTTGAACAAGGACTCCAGATCGTCGGTGTCAAAACTCTCGCCGGCATTGCTCTCGGGCGCATCGAGCGCCTCGAGTAGATCCGAATCACCGTCGGTCATCTCATCGAAGGCACTCAGATCGTCCAGATCAGCGAGCGCATCGACCGGCTCGTCATCGACCTGCAAGGCTTCGCCACCGACCTGCAAGTCCTCGCCGCCGAACAGTTCATCCGGCAGGTCCAGATCGAGTTCCAGGCTGTCATCCGATGAAGGCTGGTCGGGCATCTCGACCTGCTCAAACGCGACCTCAGCGGCCACCGTCGACGCCTCCTGACCGGTTTCCAGTTCCGCCTCGGAGTCGGTTTCGGTGGGCCAGTCGGCCGCAAGGCCTTGCTTGTCAGTCGATGGTACCGCCAGGGCATCCGTAGCCAGGTCGCCGAAATCCAGCTCGAGCGCGTTGGGATCGAGCTCTGCCGGCTCGATCGGTGGCGGTGTGTCTTCGAAAGGCGCTACCTCAGCCTCAGTGTCCTCGCCCCTTGTGTCGATATCGGGCGGGTCGAAATCCGGGAGCTCGGCCAGATCGAAGGACGCATCACTGTCGAGGCTGACGAGCACTTCGTCCGATGCAGCGGCGACTGACGCAGCGGGGTCGGCGCCAGCTTCGACCACCTCGGGTGCGGCTTCGGCGTTATCGGTCGAGACCAGCGCGGCTGCCGCCACCGCCGGCTCGGCGCGGTGGGGCGAGGGGATTGATTGCGATCCCGCCGGTGCCGGCGGCAGCGTATCGCGCCCCTTTCGAATCTTCGCCGCGAGATGGCGTGCCCAGCGTGCCTGGTCCCAGCCGGACAGATCGCTGGAAACTCCGGCATCGTTGTAGACCACGGGCCGGACGGTGCCCTCAAGCAACTCGGTCACTTCGTCCAGCAGGTCCTCGATCTCGGTCTCCAGATTGACGATATAGACCTCGACCTCCACCTCATCAAGCTGACCGGCGCGCAGCGCATCGACGTCCAGCTCCACCGCCAGATCAATGCCCGCCTCTCGCAGGGTGCGTTTGAGCTGCTCTGCGGACTGCCGCTGCTGGAAGATCAGTCCAGCCCTGATCGGCGCGTCAGTTGACACCATCGGTCGCACCCTGCCCCAAGGCCTCGCGCACATTCTGCAGCAAATCACTCTCCTGGTATGGCTTGCCCAGATAGCGCTCGACACCGATTTCCAGAGCGCGCTGGCGATGTTTCTCACCGGTTCGCGAGGTGATCATGATGATCGGCACCTTGCGCAAGCGCGGATCGTTCTTCATGTAAGTGGCCAGCTCGTAGCCATCCATGCGCGGCATTTCGATATCCAGCAGCATCACGTCAGGCACCTTGTCCTGCAACTGCTCGACCGCATCCAGTCCGTCCTTTGCCGTGATCACATCCAGCTCGTTACGCTCGAGCACGCGCGAAGTAACCTTGCGCATCGTGATCGAGTCATCGACCACCATGACCAGCGGTGCACGCCGCACCACCACCGGTGCCGGCAGTTCAGCCTCGATCTCGGCCGCCAGTTCCGGCGCCTGACGCAGGGCCGCACCATGGCGGACCAGCGGGGCCAGATCAAGAATGACCACGACGCTGCCGTCGCCCATGATCGTGGCACCGAAGAAGCCCGGCACCGAGGACAACTGTGGGCCAACCGACTTGACGACGATTTCGCGGCTGCCGACGACGGTACTGACCCGGATCGCGGCGCGCTGGTCGCCGGTACGCGTCATCAGCAGCGGAATCTGGCCGTCATCGATGCTGTGGCTGACCGGATTGCCGAGCAGGTCGCCCAGATCGTAGATGTGATAGGTCTCGCCGCCGTAGGTGACCTCGGTCTGCTGATCGCTCTGGCGCTGTTCGAAGTCCTTCCGCGACATCCGCATGACGCCCTGGATCGAGGTCATCGGCACCGCAAACAGGGCGTCGGCGAGTTTGATCAGAATCGCCTGGGTCACCGCCAGCGTGAAGGGCAGACGCACGGTGAAGACCGTGCCGCGCCCGCGATCGGAGTCGATCTGGAGCGATCCACCCAACTGACGGATCTCGCTGTTGACCACGTCCATGCCGACACCGCGACCGGCGATCTTGCTGACCTCGGTGGCAGTCGAGAAGCCTGTCTCAAGCACGAACTGGAACAGATCCCGGTCACTGAGCTGGGCATCGTCACGAATCAATCCGCGTTCGATCGCCTTGCTGCGGATCGCATCGCGATCCATGCCGCGACCATCGTCGCTGAGCCGGATCACCACCTCGGTGGCGTCGCGACTGACCGCGACGCCGATTGTCCCTTCTTCGCTCTTGTGCTTCGCCAAACGCTCTGCAGGTGACTCGAGGCCATGCGCCAGCGCGTTGCGCAGCATGTGCTCCAGTGGCGCGGTCATGCGCTCGAGCACGGTGCGATCCATTTCGCCCTGCGCACCCTCGACCTTCAGCTGGGCACGTTTGCCGAGTTCGGCGCTGGTCTGACGCAGGATCCGGCGCAGACGCGGCACCAGACTCTCGAAGGGGACCATTCGGGTCCGCATCAAGCCTTCCTGCAGATCCGAACTGACCCGCGATTGCTGCAACAGCAGGGTTTCGGACTGGCGCGCGATGTCGTCCATCAGGTTTTGCAGGCTGAGCAAGTCAGACACCGACTCGGCCAGCGCGCGTGACAACTGCTGCAAGGTGGAGAATCGGTCCAGTTCAAGCGGATCGAACTCCGGATCGCCCGGCAGATGTTCCATCTCACGCTGGTAGCGCGACAGGATCTGCGCTTCGGTTTCCATCTCCAGCTTGCGCAACTGCTCGCGCAAACGGGTGACAGTCTGATCGAACTCGACCAGGTTGAAACGGAAACCGCCAATCTGGGCCTCCAGGCGTGATCGATAGATCGACACCTCACCGGCAAAGTTCACCAGATTGTCGATCAGGTCGGCGCGGACGCGAATGACTTCCTGCTGCATCCGCTGTGAAGGCTCGTCGTCTTCCATCCCGGGCCGACGCAAACTCTCTGGTCGCGCCGGCTGGATGTGTGGACGTGATTCACTGGAAAGCGCGTCTGTGGCCGCTTCCGGCTCTGGCGCAGGTGCAGGCGCGAGCGGGCGCTCCACCGGCACGTCCTCTACCAGCGGGGTAGCTGCCTCGAGGAAGTTCGGCATCTCACCACGCTGAAGTGCTTCGAGCACGCTGATGGTCTGGTCCGGCGTGGCAATGGCGCGGCCCTGCTGGACCCGCTGGACCATCCGGTGCAGCGCGTCGAAGGAGTGCTCAAGCACTTCCACCGTATGCAGTCCGGTTGCAGTGGAACGCCCTTCGACCAGTGCCTCGAACAGGGACTCCATTGCGTGGCTGAGGTCACCGATAGGCGCCACCCCGGCCATCCGAGCACCACCTTTCAAGGTGTGCAACTCACGCTGCAGCCCGGCGATGATCTCGCGATCGTCGGGCGACTGGCGCAACTCGGCCATCATGCTGTCCGACTGGTCGAGAATCTCGACGCCTTCCTGCAGGAAGATCTCGAGCAGTTCGGCGTCCAGATCGCTGACATCCATCGGCTCTTCCGGATGCGGGTCGACCGGCATCCGCGTTCGCGCCGGGGCGGCCGGCGTAGCGTAGAAGGCGGTCGGGATCTCGACCTCCACGTCCTGAATCGCGTCGTCCTCGGTCGGATCCACGGCGAACTGCGCTTCCTCGACCTGCGCCTCCTCGAGCTGCGCCTCCTCGAGCTGCGCTTCCTCGAGCTGCGCTTCCTCGACCTGCGCTTCCTCGACCTGCGCCTCCTCGACCTGCGCCTCTTCGAGCTGCGCCTCCTCGAGCTGCGCCTCCTCGAGCTGCGCCTCTTCGACCTGCGCCTCCTCGACCTGCGCCTCTTCGACCTGCGCCTCCTCGATCTGCCCCTCCTCAAGCTGCGCTTCCTCGAGCTGCGCCTCCTCGATCTGTAAATCTTCAGACACCGGTACTTCCGGATCGTCCAACAGGGTCATCGCCTCAGTAGTTGCGACGGCTTCGGCCGGCGACTCCTGATCGTTGTCGAACTCGGCCAGGATGGACTCCAGATCCTGCTCGCCAATCCCGTCGCCCGCATCGTCCGGGCTGGAGACTTCCTCTGCTTCAAAGGACAGCTCGGTCTCTTCCATGCTGAAGCTGTCCAAACCGTCCAGCTCGGCCAACAGGTCGACTGTCGCGTCTGCCGTGTCCTCGACGGTCGGGCTGGCCGATGCCTCGGCAAAGGCTTCGCCGGCCTGGACCGCTTCCGCTGCAGCCACGCTGCTCTCTTCGGACGCGTCGAATATCTCCGTCAGCTCGGCCAGCTCATCGAATGTGTTCTGGTCCGGCTCGATGGCATCGCTCGCACTCGCTGCGCTGGCCTGCTCGGCCGGCTCCAACTCGTCGAGCTCGTTCAGATCGGCCTCGTACCAGGGGCGCGAACCGGAATCGGCCGCCGATGCGGCCGCATCCTCTCCCTCGCTGATCGGTTCTACAGCCATGGTTGATTCCGGCTCACCGGCAGCTGGCGGTTGATCCACCGCCAATTCATCCAGGAGCGCCACCGCCTCGTCGCCCAGATCGGCTTCGTACCAAGGACGCTCCGCGGTCGCGTCGACGTCCGCAACCCCACTCTCTGACTGTGGCGCGGCAGCATTGTCGGCGGCAACAGCGGTCTCGCTGTCGCCGGCCAGAGTTTCGCTGCTGGCCTCCTCGGCCATGTGTATCCCGAAGGCCTGATAGCCACGTTCCACCACCGGCAAACCATCACGCAGGGCGATCGCCTCTTCGATCAGGGAGGCCAGATCAGGCAGGGGCTGGCCCTGCTCCAAGCGCTCCATGCAGTCGTCAATCGCATCGGCGGCATCGCTCATCAAATCTGCGGCGCGACGGTCGAGCACCAGATCGTGTCCGCGTACGCGCTTGAGATAACCTTCCAGCGGCGCCACCAGGCCAGCAATTGCCGGCAGTTCGACCATGGACACCGCGCCATTGAGCGTGTGTACCGCTCGCAGCAGTTCCTCGGTCGCAGGCATGCCCTGACCGTCGCCATACCATTCGGCCAGATAATCGCGAATGGCCTGCAAGTGCGCGCCCACTTCACTGCGCAAGATCTCCATCAGCACCGGATCAACATCCAGCGGCGATACATGGGCAGCGGTCGCATCGTCGGCAACCGGGACCACGTCGATGGACTCGACCTTGCCGACCAGCTCCGCGATTGCCGGCGGCTCTGCTTCGACCTCATCCAGGCCGAACGGGGCAGTATCGGCGTCGGTTGCAGTTGGCTCGCCAGCCATCGATACCGGCTTGACGTCGTCGGACTGCGCCTCTGCCGGCGCCTCGGCGACTACCAGATCACTCTCGGCCACCGGGCCTGCAGCGCCCGCCTCCGAAGCAGCGGCCAGCAGCTCCGCAGCACTCGGGGCGGGCTCAGCTTTTGGGAGCCAGACTTCCTCACCTGCCGACAGTCTGTCCGCACACCACATGATGGCACCGATGTTGGTGGTCGGGGGCCCTTCGCCGCGCAAGGCGGCGAGCAGTTCCGGCAAGGCCGCGATGGCTTGGTCCATCAGGTCCAGCAAGGCAGGACTGACCGAAATGCTCTTGTCAAGCAAACGATTGAGCATGTTCTCGATCTTCCACGAGAACTCGCCGATGGCCAGCGCCCCGACCAGTCGACCACTGCCCTTGAGGGTGTGGAACGAGCGCCTCACCGGCTTGAGCTTTTCGACGTCGCCCTGGTCGCTGACCCACTGCGGATACTGTCGGTTCAAATTCTCCAGTTCATCCTGGACTTCCTCAACGAAGACCTCGCGGATTTCCTCGTCGATCTCATCCGAAGGCACCGCCTGGAAACCGCTGTCGGGCACCTCCAGACTCGGTGGCGCCGGTGGCAGCGGCGGTGGCGGCAGCGCCTCCTGCCCGGCCCAACCCAACTCGGCCGATTCCGCAGCTTCGGCCTGCTCGGATGAGTCAGCGGCGCTCGCGTCCGACTCCAGCGCCAGATCGACTGCGCTGTCGAGTTCGAATTCGGTCATGGCCTCGAGATGGCTGGCGGCCAGCGCCGGGGTGTCATCCTCTGTGGCCGCCATTGCCGTGGCGCCCTCGCCCACGTTGAACTGCTCCAGACCGCTGTCCGAGTCGACATCAAGCTCTGGTAGATCCGTCTCGGATACGGCCTCGGGCGACTCGCCGCCATCCTGGCCAAGGTCGGGCAAGGCTTCGGTCAGGCTCTCGAGCGCCGACTCGGTGTCGACCGGTTCCGCCATGCCCGGTTCGTCAAGCGGGGTGCTTTCCGGTTCCAGTTCGGTCGGAAACTCCAGACTCAGGTCGACATTCTCGGCGCTACCGGGGCCATCGGCCTCCTGCAGCAGCAACTCCTCGACTTGTGCATCGTCAGGCGCCTCACGCGCGACTTCATCATGTCCGAAACTCAGGCCATGGAAATCCGTCGCCGCCGGCTCGATCGCCGGCTGATCGCGATCGCCGATGATCAGTGCTTCCAGGCCCTCGCCCGGCGCAATCTCGATCGCCGGCTGCAGGTCGGCGGGCGCTTCCTCGGCTGCGGCGTCCGGCTCGCCATCGCCGGCTGTTTCGGTCAGCACCGGCTCGACCGGCGGCAGGTCTATGCTCGGCCAGTCATCTCGCTGGGCCTGATCGGTCTCGAGCTCCGCGGGCGCCTCGGCAGCCATGAACTCGCCGCCGAAGGACGGGAACTCCGAGGTCGCTGGGGCAGCCGGCGCAGCCTCGACGGCGGCGGATTCGGCAGCTTCCACGGTCTCGGGCATGTCCGGCAACGGCCAGTAACCAAGGGCTTCCAGGCTACGCTGGGTGACTTCCAGAATGCGCTCACGGTTTCCACGCTGATCGCGCAGGGCTTCCATGTAGTACTCGATACTCGCCAGCGCATCGGCGAGCAGATCCAGTTGTTCACCCGACGGGACCCTGCGGTACTGCAGCAATTCCAGATCGATAAAGCGAGTGATGCCCTGCAGCAAAGCGGCCGCGTCGGGCAGGTTGAGCATCTTGAGCGCGCCGGTGATTTCCTCCAGCAGGCGCGGCAGTTCCTCGATCTTGCTGTGATCCCAGGGCGACTCGATGAAGGCGACGATGTCCTGCTTGGCCTGCTGAACGTTCCCCTGCGCCTCCTTCATGGTGGCTTCAAGGATCTGCCGGACCTCGGCCTGGGGCAACTCCAGCCCGCCATCGCGACCGGTAGCCGGCGCCGGCCCGCTGTCGCGGCCCAGATGGGCAATGTGATCATCCAGCGATGATTCGACATACAGCAGCGCGCCAGCGATGTCGAGCAGGCTGCTTTCGTCGGCGACCCGCTTGCCGGCAACAATCTGATCGATGCTGTCCTTCTGGTCCAGTACCAGCCGCCGTGGCACACCCAGGCCAAGCATGCCCAAGGTATCGGCTACCCGATGCAGGGCCTCGCCCTGAGGTTCCAGTTCGGCGGCGTTGTCACTGCCGGTGCGCAGATACAGGTCCAGCGCGTCCTTCACCCGCAGCACGTCTTCCTTGATGGCGTCACCGACCGTGTCGAGCAGTTGCCGGTTGGCGCCCGACATCACGCCGCGGGCGTGTTCGAGTTCTTCCGAGCTGGGCAGCAGTTCGCGCAGGCCGTACAGCGCCTGGATCTGGTCCACCCGATCACCCGCGCCGTTCACCTGCGCAATGTAATAGAGCAGATTCTTGGTCAGCTCCAGCGGCGGTTGGCGGACGAAGCAGGACTCGCCCAGATCCACCAACTGCTTGATTTCTCGATCAACGCGACCGATCAGCAGCTTGACCGCGACCGAAGAATCGACCTGCTCGGCGCGGATGGCGTCGAGCAACCCGGCGCTTACCCACCACAATCGCCGACCGTCGGTCTGTGCGGTCGCACTCTGCAGGCGTTCAAGGATCAGTGCCAGCCGAGCCGTGTTGGCACCGATCTCTTCACCCTTGAACCACTTCAGCAAACCCAGCTGAAAGGCCATCCGCAAGCGTGCGGCATTGGCCTTGAGAACGGGCTCAGGCAAGGCCTGGGCCGGTCCGGAGGCGGTGTCCGGCAGCGCACGCGACAGATCGGGAGCGAACAGCGCCGTTTCCGTGAGCAATTTTTCACCGCGACAGGCGCGCAGATCATTCAGCAGCGGCAGCAGCACGATCGGGATGTCGCGATGACCGCTCTGCAAGCGATCAAGGTAGTCAGGCACCTGCAGCATCCCGCGCATCAGGATCTGGTAGGCCTCGTCGGTCTGGCGCACCTTGCCGTCCAGCAGGCTCTGCGCCAGCCGTTCCATTTCCTCGACCACCATGGCCGCGCCGTACAGCTCGACCATCCGCAAGGTGCCCTGCACCTGATGCAGGTAACTGGCGCAGAAACGCATCAGGCTCGCGTCCTGTGGATCATCCACGTAGGACTCAAGCGACTGGCGTGCCTGCTTGAGTGTGTCCTCAAGCTCCTGCTTGACCCAGTTCAGGGTGGTGAAATCGATTTCATAATTGCTGTTCATGTGCTCGCCCTCCGCTGAGCGGGCCTGCCTTGCTTCAACTGTCCATCGTTCAAGGAGTTGCCCCCTCGACACGTCGATAGGCAAGCACCTGTCGGTTGCTCACCCGCTCCAATCCCGGATGCGTCCATTGCGTCACCTCGCCCGGGCCGAGGATCATGACTCCACCCGGCTTGAGCAACCGGGCAAATCCCGCGAGCATTTCCACCCGCCGCTCCCGTGGAAAGTAGATCAGCACGTTCTGGCAGAAGATCAGGTCCAGTTCCTTGACCGGTGCACGACCCAGATCCAGCAGGTTAAAGACCGAAAAAGCCACCCGGCGACGGATCCGCTCGTCGATCTGGAAGGCGTCATTGGGTGCCGGTGCCAGATAGCGCTCAGCCAGCTCCGGTGGGATCTCGCTGCGGCGGCTGCCCGGATAGCGACCGTTGCGACCGACCGCCAGCGCTGGCTGCGACACGTCGGTCGCGGTGATCCCGAAATACGAGCGGCCAGGGACGATGCTGAGCACCTGATCGAGCACCATCGCCAGCGAATAGGCCTCTTCGCCAGTGGCACAGCCCACGCTCCATGCATGCAGCGAGCCGTCCCAGCTCAGCGAAGCGGTGCGCTCGGGCATCCAGCTGCGGCCCAGGAAATCGTAGGACGGACCATGCCGGAAGAAACGGGTTTCGTGAATGGTCAGGCGATCGACCAGAGTGGCCCATTCCACCGCTGCGCGCGGGCCACCCTTCAGATCCTCATAGTAGTTCTCGAAGTTGTTGTAGCCCGCCTCGCGCATGCGTCCGCTGACGTTGGCGACCAGAAAACTGCGGCGGTTGGTTGGCACCACGATGCCGGTGCGCTGTTCCAGCAGCTTGACCCAGCGACGAAACAGATCCTCATCCATGCCGGGCAAATCGAACCCGGGGCGCGGCGCCGTTGCCGCCCCCTGATTTCCGCCTGCCACTGGCGCTTCCGTCACTTCCTTCCGCCTCAGGTCGGCAGCTTGAAGTCGGCGACCGACCGCCGCAGGTCTGCCGCGAGCTGGGCGAGGTTACCAATGGATTCAGCGGTCTGACTTGCACCGACCGAAGTTTGCGTGGTGATTTCCTGAATCACGTTCATCGTTGCCGAGATGTTGGTTGCCGCCGCGGACTGCTGGCGCGCCGCCTCGGAGATGTTCTGAATCAGGTCAGCCAGATCGTTCGAAACCTTTTCGATCTCGCCCAGAGCCAGACCGGCGTCCTCGGCCAGACGGGCACCGGCAACCACCTCGGCAGTGGTCTGTTCCATCGAACTGACCGCCTCGTTGGTGTCGGACTGAATCGTCTGCACCAGCGTCTCGATTCGCTTGGTTGCGTTCGAGGCGCGCTCGGCCAGTCGCTGCACTTCGTCGGCGACGACCGCGAAGCCGCGACCCGCCTCACCGGCCGATGCGGCCTGGATGGCGGCGTTCAGTGCCAGGATGTTGGTCTGTTCGGCGATGTCGTTGATGAGCTCGACGATCGATCCGATTTCCTGTGACGACTCACCCAGTCGCTTGATTCGTTTGGAGGTTTCCTGGATCTGGTCGCGGATGTTGTCCATGCCCTGGATCGTCTGGCGCACGATGGCTGCACCCTTGCCGGCGATTTGCACCGAGCGTTGCGCCACGTCGGCGCTCTCGGCCGAGTTGCGCGAGACCTCGTCGATGGAGACCGCGATTTCGTTGATCGCAGCTGAAGCCGAGGTGATCTGCTGCGCCTGATGCTCGGCGGCTTCGGCCAGATGCATCGCGGTGGCCTGGGTCTCCTGGGCGGCGGCCGCGACCTGCACGGCGGTCTCGTTGATCGTCGTTACCAGGGAGCGCAGTGCCTCGACGGCAAAGTTGATCGAGTCCGCGATCGCCCCGGTAATGTCCTCGGTGACGGTTGCGCGGACGGTGAGGTCGCCTTCTGCCAGCGATCCCATCTCGTCCAGCAGCCGCAGGATGGCCTCCTGGTTGCGCTGGTTCAACTCGGCCGTGACCTTCAGGCGGCGCTGCTGGTCGCGCAGGTACACAAAACCCAGTCCCAACAGGCAGATCGCCATGATCACGCCGGAACCGATGGCCACATACAGTGACGGGAAGCGGCGGTTCTGGTTCTGCTCGACGTAATTGACTTCCAGCAGCTTGGCGTTGTCGAGCAGTGCGTTGGAGTTCAGCGACACGGTATCGGATGCCTGACGTACCTCGGCCAGATCACTGGAACCCTTGACGATGCCTTCAACGAACTGGCCAATCTCGAGGAAGATGTCGCGCACCTCGTCCAGGATGCCGCGCGCCTGATCCACCTCGATCGCGCGGATACCCAATTCGGCGTTGCCGTTCTGCAGACCGTCGAGCACGCGGCCGAAGATCGCCGCGTCGCGGTTGAAGCCATCGGCCGAGGTGGTGTCACCCTGCATGATCTCGCCGAGTCGACGCAGCAGTCGGTCGGCCAGCGTCACCTGGCGGCCTGCGATGTAGATCTGGTCGCCCGGCGCCCCGCGTTCGGCCAGCACCTTCACGATTTCATCCGAACGCGCCTGCAGCAAGGGCACACGGGACTCGAACTGGGCCTGGATGTCGGTCATGTCCAGCACGATTTCTTCCTTCGCCAGAATGTTGCTGGAGGCTTCGGAGATTTCGCGCCATGTCGAGATGACGCCATTGAGCGCCGGTTCCACCTCGATGTTGTCGGTGATCGCTGGCACGCCCTCGACCGGATCGCCGACGCTGAGCTTTTCCAGATTGGTCGCAATCAGTCGCTGCGTCTGGCGCAACTCATCGAAGGCCTCGATGCGCCCACCGGCCGCCTCGGCCGCGTACTTCGCCAACTGCTGCGACTTCACCTGAATGTCGGCCGCCAGTGCCGTCGCCCGCTGATCCTGATTCGAGCGCTGGACCTGAGCGACGAAGTTGGCTGCGAACAAGACCAGGGCTGCGATGAACAGCACCACCAGGGTCGTGATCAGAGGAGTCGATTCTCTTTGCTGGATACCGCCTGCTGCCGCGCTCATCGTGTGCTTCCCCCAACTGGAACTATCAAGTTCGACCGTCTAAGCGGCCGCCTGCATGAACTCGGCCGATCGGCAAAGTTCGTTCATGCTGAAAACGCCCCAGCGCCGGCCGTCGATCTCGACCTCGCCGCTAAGGAACCGACTGATCGGAGAATCGGCATGGGCTTCGACGCCGAGCAGATTCTCCTCCAGGAAACTACGCTGTCCCAGCACCTCGGACACCAGCAACCCGACCATGCTGGACTGGACCCGGGTAATCAACACCCGGCTGCGTTCACTCATCCGCTCGGACTCGCCTTCCAGCATCGCCCGCAGGTCAACGATCGGAATCAGGTTGCCGCGGACATTGGCGATGCCAAGCATCCAGGCCTTGGTCCCGGGAACCGTGGTCAAGGACGGAAAGCGAAGGATTTCAGTGACGTCCGCGATGCCGCCGAGCAGAAAGGCGTCACCCAGACGAAATGCGATGCCGCGCCACAGTCCCGGCGCCTCGAGCTGCTCGGGCATGCCGGGAACGTGCGCAATACTGCGCCGCTCGTAGTCCAGCAGGACCTCGAAGGGATTGAGCGTACTCTGGCTTTCGCTGTCTTTCATGCCATCCATCCCACCCATGGAGCGGCTCCGTTCAACTGAGCACCAACGACTGGACCCGCTCGAGCAGATCGGCCTCTCGAACAGGCTTGGTAACGAATCCCTTGGCGCCCTGCCGCAGACCCCAGACGCGGTCGGTCTCCATGTTCTTGGTCGTCACAATGACCACCGGTATGTGCGAGGTCTGCTCATCCCGGCTGAGGGTCCTGGTCGCCTGGAATCCGTTCATGCCGGGCATGATCACGTCCATCAGGATCAGGTCCGGTCGCTCGTTGCGCGCCTTGCTGATGCCTTCCTCGGCACTGCTGGCGGAACTGACGACATGACCCGCCCGTTCCAGCATCCCACGCAGGACACGGACATCTGTCGGCGAATCATCCACGATGAGAACGTGTGCCATGGACTCACTCCCCCACCGCAAGGCGGCTCCATCATGAGGTCGGTACGAACTTGCGGATCGCGCTCAGCAGTTCGTCTCGCGTAAACGGCTTGGTCAAGTACTGTTCGGAGCCAACGATTCTGCCGCGCGCCTTGTCGAACAGACCATCGCGGCTGGACAGCATGATCACCGGCGTGCTCTTGAACACCTGATTGTTCTTGATCAGCGCGCAGGTCTGATAGCCGTCCAGACGCGGCATCATGATGTCGACGAATATGATGTGCGGTTGCTGATCGCTGATCTTGGCAAGCGCCTCGAAGCCATCGGTTGCCGTGACCACGTCGCAACCTTCCTTCTTGAGGAGGGTTTCAGCCGTCCGGCGGATGGTCTTGCTGTCATCGATGACCATCACCCTCAGGCCACTCAGATTGGACTTCTTGTCCTGCTCGTCCACGCTCACCCCCATTTCGATGCCTGCACGTCGTGCCCAACACTCCCTTGAAGGGAACTGTGGCTCTCCTCGCACACTCTTGACACAGTCTTTAGCCAAGGTGATGACGCATGTCAAGTTTGTTTTGTAAGTATCTGCCATCCGGTGCTTTGCAAGCCGGAGCCGCGTACACGAAATGACATCGACAACGACCCCGACCGTGACTCGCCCAAGAGATCTCCGGCCAGCCCTGCAGACGCGCTCCCCTGCGGTAGATAATACTACAGGCGGTCGCGCCACCGACGCCGGGGCCGCCACCTTCGACCCTCATTCGAGTAACACTTCATGAATCGTCAGCTCGCGGTCCTGATGGATCCGATCGACCGTATCAACATCAAGAAGGACACGAGCTTCGCCCTGCTGCTTGAAGCGCAGCGCCGTGGCTATGAGCTGTTCTATCTTGAGCTTGCCGATTTGAGCGCCGAGCCGGGCGCGGTGCAGGGTGAATGTCGCCGCCTGCGCGTGCGTGACCAGTCCGGCAACCATTTCCAGCTCGATGCACCGCAGCGGCGGGACCTGCGCGAGATGGATGTGGTGCTGATCCGCAAGGATCCGCCCTTCGACAGCGAATACCTCTACGCCACCCAGTTTCTGAGCCTGCTGCAGGGCGGCCGGACCCTGCTGGTAAACAACCCGCAGGCCTTGCGCGACGCCAACGAGAAGCTCGCCGCGCTGTGGTTTCCGCAATGCCTGCCAGCCTTGCTGGTCAGTCGCGACCGCGCACGCTTGCGAGAGTTCGTGCGGGATCACGGCCAGGCAGTGCTGAAGGTGCTCGACGGCATGGGCGGCAAGAACATTTTCCTGGCCCGCATCGACGACGCGAACCTTAGCGTGATTCTCGATACTGTGACCGCCGACGGCACACGCACGGCGATGGTCCAGCGATACTTGCCGGAAATCGCTGCCGGCGACAAGCGCATCCTGCTGATCGATGGAGAGCCGGTCGACCACTGCCTGGCACGGATTCCCAAGGGAGGCGATTTTCGTGGCAATCTGGCCCAGGGCGGCGGTGGCGAGGTTCGGCCGCTGACCGAGCGCGATCGCTGGATCTGTGCCCAGGTCGGGCCGGAATGCCGCCGTCGCGGGCTGCGCTTTGTTGGCCTGGACGTGATTGGCGACTACCTCACCGAGGTCAACGTGACCAGTCCGACCTGCCTGCGCGAGATCGAGGCAGCCACCGGCCAGAACGTGGCCGCCCACCTGTTCGAGCAACTGGAGGCCGATCTGCAATGAGCCCTGCCGGCGCCGGACCAGGCGATCGCCTGGGTCTGACCACCACCTTTGCGCTGGCCTTGCATGCGCTGTTCCTGTTCGGGTTGGATTTTCGATTCGACGATCCACTTCGCGCAGCACTGCCGGCACTGGATGTGATCCTGGTCCAGAGCAGCTCGCCCGAAGCCCCGGAAGAGGCCGATTTCCTGGCCCAGGCCAACCAGCAGGGCGGTGGTGATTCAACCGAGGCTGTACGTCCAAGCGCGCCCTTCTCGGCGCCGCTGCCGACGCCCTCCGACGGTGTGGCGCCAGAGCGAGTGCAGGCTAGCGCGCCAGACCCTGTGCCGGCGACCGCGCCCGAAGTACTGACCCAGAGCGCCCCCAGCAGCCTGAGCGCGGTGTTGCCGGAGCAGACACCGGTCGACACCATGGCGTTGCCACGCGGCCGCGAACTGATCGAGCACAGTCTGGAGATGGCGCGCCTGAGTGCCGAGCTCAACCGCAATACCGAGGCCTATGCGAAACGGCCGCGGCGCAAGTTCATTTCGGCCAACACCAAGGAGTTCGAGTACGCGACCTACATGGCCGCCTGGGTCGCCAAGGTCGAGCGCGTCGGCAACCTGAACTACCCCGATCAGGCCCGTCGCCAGGGCCTGGATGGCAGCCTGGTGCTTACGGTGGCCCTGCGCAAGGACGGCAGCATCGACAGCATCGAGCTGATCCAGCCCTCCGGCTACGTGGTCCTGGACGATTCGGCCCGCCGCATCGTCGAGTTGGCCGGCCCCTTCGCGCCGATCCCGCAAACCGAGTCCGAAGACATCGACCTGCTCCACATCACCCGCACGTGGCGTTTCTTGACCGGCAGCATGAGCATGCGCTAGGTGGAATCGCACTTGCAGGGGGTGCGCTCAAGGCTGATGTTGCGGCGCATGCTCATGAAGCCGAGGGCCCAGTTCAGAGCCAAACCGAGGCAAGAACAGTTCACCAAGCGGATGGAGGCAGCTCTTGACCTTCTGGGCCCTGAGCCCTGCGCCCTGGGCCCTGCAATTCATGAGCCCTCTCGCAACAACAGTTCGAATCGCAGCCCCTGACAGCCCCCGCACTATCGCCCTCGCCTCCGCGGGTTACAATCCCGGCATGATCAAGCACAGCTACCTGGAGAACCAGTTCCTGATTGCGATGCCGGCGCTGCAGGATGGCAATTTCTCGCGCGCCGTGGCTGTGCTGTGCCAGCACAACGACGAAGGCGCGCTCGGGATCGTCGTCAATCGACCCTCCGGGATGCGTCTGGGCGAATTGCTGCACCAACTGGATATCGGCCTCGCCGACCCTGTACTCGGCGAGCAGCCGGTCTACATGGGCGGACCGGTGCAGCAGGATCGCGGCTTCGTGTTGCACGAGCGCTTTGACGATTTCGATTCCAGTTTCGCGGTGTCCGATCAGCTCCAGTTGACTACCTCGCGCGATGTGCTGGAAGCGCTTGCCAGCGGTCGGGGTCCGCGTCGCGCGCTTGTCGCGCTGGGTTATTCGGGCTGGGGCGCGGGCCAGTTGGAACAGGAACTGCTCGAAAACGCCTGGCTCAGCACACCGGTGGATCTGGACCTGCTGTTCGACCTGCCCTTCGAGCAGCGCTGGCAGGCGGCCGCGGCCTCGCTCGGGATAGACCCGGGGATGCTCAGCATGTACGCCGGCCATGCCTGAATCCACCCTTCCCAAGCCATCGTCGCACGGCACGCTGCTGGCCTTCGACGTCGGCGCAAAGATCGTCGGTGTGGCTTTGGGATCACCCATGACCAGCCCCAAACCACTGACCCAACTCAAGACCGAACCGGCCGCGGCCTTGTACGCAGCGATCGATCGTCTGCTGGCCGAATGGCAACCCAGCCATCTGCTGGTCGGTAGACCGTTGACTCTGGACGATCAGGAGCAGCCCGCCAGCCGTCGCGCCAGGGGTTTTGCCGAAGCACTGCGCAAGCGACAACCGGCGCCGGTGATCGAGGTGGATGAACGCCATTCGACCCGGCAGGCGCGCGAGCGCTTCGCCGCCGGTCGCGCCGCCGGCGTGCACCGCCGCAAGACCGGCGCCCAGATGGATGCCCTTGCCGCCGCCGTCATCCTGGAGAGATATCTTGACACTGCCCCCGATTGAAGAACTGCTGCAGACCTTCAGCGACGGCGTGCGCAAGCTCAGCGCCGCGGGCGAGCCGCCGTTGCTGGTCGGCATCCACACTGGCGGGGTCTGGCTGGCGCAGTACCTGCAGCGTGAGCTGGCGCTTGGCGATGAGTTGGGCACCCTGAACATCAGCTTCTACCGCGACGACTTCAGCCGGATCGGCCTGCATCCGGTGCTGCGGCCCTCGCATATCCCGTGGGACATCGAAGGCCGCCATCTGCTGCTGATAGACGACATCCTGTACAGCGGGCGGACCGTCCGGGCCGCGCTCAACGAGTTGTTCGACTACGGCCGACCGGCGCGCGTGAGCCTGGCCGTGCTGGCCACCCGCAACGGCCGCGAGCTGCCGATCTGCGCCGATTTCAGTGCGCTCAGCCTGAGCCTGCCGGCGAATCAGCAGCTCAAGCTGCGCGGGCCCGATCCGCTGTCGCTGGATCTGGTCGAGCGCAGCTAAGGTGCCGTCGGCGAGCCTGCAACTGGCCGACGATGGGCGCTTGCGCCATCTGCTCAGCATCGATGGGCTGCCGCGAGCGACGCTGGAGTCGCTGCT
>DAIMJK010000003.1:0-3030 GCA_036722245.1 Lysobacterales bacterium | reverse complement strand
GCGCCCAGGGTGCACTCCGTGCCGGCCATGGCCGGCGTTCGAGTCGCTGCTCGATCGCACCGAGGCGCTGCGGCTGGGCGCCGAACGCGGCAATCGCAAGCTGCCGCTGTTGCGCGGGCGTACCGTGGTCAATCTGTTCTTCGAAGATTCCACCCGCACCCGCACCACCTTTCAGCTCGCCGCCGAGCGACTGTCGGCCGACGTGGTGAATCTGGACGTGGCACGCTCCTCGACCAACAAGGGTGAGAGTCTGCTCGACACCCTGGCCACGCTGGCGGCAATGCACTGCGATTTGTTCGTGGTCCGCCATCCGCAGTCGGGCGCGGCCCATTTCATCGCCGAACATGCGCCGGCGGAGATCAGCGTGCTCAACGCCGGTGACGGACGCAACGCCCACCCGACCCAGGCCCTGCTGGATGTATTCACGATCCGGCGCCACAAGGGGCCGGACTTCTCCGGTCTGGTGGTGGCCCTGGTCGGCGATGTGCTGCATTCACGGGTCGCCCGCTCAAACCTTCAGGCACTGGCCACGCTGGGCGTGGGCGAGTTGCGCGTGATCGGCCCTGGCACCTTGATCCCCGAACACCTGGACGAACTCGGCGTACACCGCCACAGCCAGCTGGAAAGCGGTCTGGCCGGCGCCGATGTGGTGATGATGCTGCGATTGCAGACCGAGCGCATGCGCGGTGCCTTCCTGCCCAGCCAGGCCGAGTTCTATCGTCGCTACGGCCTGACTCGAGAGCGCCTGGCGCTGGCCCGGCCAGACTGCATCGTGATGCATCCTGGCCCAATCAACCGCGGTGTGGAAATCGAGTCCGAGGTGGCTGACGGAGCACAGTCGGTGATTCTCGACCAGGTCCGCAACGGCCTGTATCTGCGCATGGCGGTGATGGCACAGATCCTTGGCAATCGGCAAGGCTTCGGGATCGACGATACGCAGGTGCCAGCATGAGCGGCCTGCTGATCCGCAACGCGCTGTTGCAGCCGGCCGGTGAACGGCTGGATCTGCGGCTGGTCGATGGCCGCTATGCGGCGATCGGTCCCTCCCTGCCAGCGGTAGAAGGCGAGCTATCGCTGGACGCGCGCGAGGCCTGGCTGCTACCGGGCCTGGTCGATCCGGTGACCCGTCTAAGGGAACCTGGCGCCACCCACAAGACCGACATCCGGACCGAGGCGCGCGCCGCACTCGCCCGTGGCATCACCTGGATGGGATTGGCCGCGGACACCCAGCCGCCGATCGACAGCCGGGCGGTGGTCGAGCTGATCGAAAGCCGGGCCCGCGACGCCGCCGCCGCGGGTGTTCGGCCATTGGCTGCGCTGACGCGTGCCGAGGGTCTGGCCGAACTGGCCACGCTGCAGGCGGCCGGCTGTCCGGCCGCGACCGATCTGGGTCGACCGATCCAGGATGCTGGACTGCTGCGGCGCGCCCTGCAGTACGCCGCCTCGGTCGACATGCCGGTACTGCTGGAGCCGCTGGATCTGGCGCTGGTCGGTGAGGGCGTCGCCCACGACGGCCCGGTCGCGGCCCGACTCGGCCTGGCCGGGATCCCCCCGAGTGCCGAGACCGTGGCCGTTGCGCGGATCGTGCTGCTGGCCGAGGAGAGCGGCGCGCGGGTGTTGATCGGGCCGCTGTCGAGTGCCCGCTCGCTGCCGCTGCTGGCGCAGGCGCAGGAGCGCGGTATCGCGGTCAGCGGGATGGTGTCGAGCCTGCAGTTGAGCCTGAACGAGCTCGATCTGTATCCGTTCCGCAGCAACCTCCATCTGCGACCACCGTTGCGCAGCGAATCGGACCGCGAGGCGCTGCTGGCCGCGCTTGCCAGCGGGCTGATCAGCGTGCTGTGCTCGGACCACCAGCCGCACGACACCGACGCCAAGCTGGCCCCCTTTCCGGAAACCGCGGTAGGCGCATCGATGCTCGATGCCCACCTGGGGCTGGGTCTGCGTCTGGTCATGCGCGGCGATCTTTCGCTGACCAGCTGGATCGAGCGCGCCTGCCAGGCGGGTCGCGCCTGGCTGAACCTTCCGGCAGCCAGATTCTGCGTCGGAGCCGAAGCTGACTTCGTGCTGCTCGATCCGCACAAGGACATCGAGTTGCGGCCCGAGAACTGTCTGAGCGGCGGCCGAAACTCGCCATTTCTGGGCTGGCGACTGCCCGGACTGGTGCTGTTGGCCGCGCGTTCAAGCCAGCGCTGGCAAAGTCCGCAGCTGAGCCCGTGAAGGAACTGCCGGCATGATCCATCAACTCGTTGCCCACAGTGATGGCTATCGCACACCTGGCGGAGGCAGGCGCGTCTGGTCGACCCTGGGTTGGTGCGCGGTGGCGCTGCTGCTGGCAGCCTGCGGCGGCCCGGCGACCCGGCCCGAGGCAGTCACCACAGCGGTGGACGAAGTTGTCGCGGGCCCCGAACCCATCGTAGCGGCCGCGCTGGTCGAGGAAGCACGCGCAAGTGGTCCGACGCTGGAAGTGGCGCCGCTGGAGAATCCGGCGGTGGAGATGCTGGTGACCCAAGCCGACAAAAGCCGAGAGCAAGCCGATCCGGACACCGCCGCCGCTCTGCTCCAGCGCGCCCTGCGGCTGGAACCGGATAATCCACGCCTGTGGCAACGGCTGGCCGAGATCCGGCTGGAACAGGGACGCTATCTGGAGGCCGAGGAGATGGCTATGCGTAGCCTGAGGCATTCAGCCCGAGTGGGCGAATGGTGTCGGCGCAACTGGCTGACCCTGCGCGAGACGCGCCGGGCACTCGGTGATCCGGTCGAATCCGAACGCGCCGCCAACGAGGCCGTTGCCTGCCTGCGGCCGCCGCCGCCGCGCTACTGATCATCAGCAGTTTTCAGGTCAAGTTTCGCGAGACACAAAAGAGAAAAAGAGCAGGGAACCACGAAGGACACAAAGGACTCAAAGGAAGAGCCTTAAGCTTGGGCACAGGGCACTGCCGCAATTCCGGAGCGTGCTGGCCCAGTCAAGCCAAGACACGACGCATCAATCCGCTCTGCTCTCCTTCGTGTCCTTTGTGTCCTTTGTGGTCA
>DAIMJK010000002.1:16057-38304 GCA_036722245.1 Lysobacterales bacterium | reverse complement strand
GCCCTTGAACCCACGCACGCCTTCTGAAACATCAGTTTGCTTCGCATCCGGGCCCTGCCGTGTGTCTCTGGGCGCTCGCTCTTCGGTTAGTATCAGCACGTCTATCGCGCTGTTGAATGGGGAGGCGTCGGCCATCGTGCTGGTCAAGGATGAATCGCAACAGGCGGCGGAATTGCGGCAGGCTTTTCTGAAGCACTTTCCAAGGCGCATGGACATGCTTCAGCGCAAGGGTCTGCGGCTGGTGCGAGGGCCGTGGGATGTCAACAGCGCCACCCTGGTGTTGCAGGAGGTCCAGCGGCTGGCCGGGGCGGCTGGCCGGCATGGGCTGGTTGATGCCAGTGAGCGGCTGTACCAGCTGGAACTGCGACTCACGACCTTCCTGCAGAATCTCAGCGTGCCTGACGATGATCAGCGGCAATTGCTGGAAACTCTGCTGGAACAACTGCCGGTGGCCAGTTCGACGACTGCCGAACCGGGCCTGCTCAGCGCGATCTCGTTGCGGGTTGATGCCCCGGTGACCGCCAGAGCGCTGTTCCTGCAGCCGCCGGACGACTATTGGCGGCGCTTCAGCGGGCGCGACGTCGTGCCGATGGACAGCCACAATTCACCTACAGCCGCGGCGGTGCGACTGCGCTCCAGTGATGAGCCGCCGCCGACCGAGGTACTGCAAAGCGAGGACGGCAGCGCGATTCTGCTGATGGGTGATTTCCAGCCACCGGAACTGGACGCCGCATCGTCGACGACCGAGTCAGCCGAGTCAGGCGCCCCCGCCGATGTTGCGGAGAGCACTTCCGAACTGGCCGCTGAATCAAGGCAGCCAGAGGCGTTGGCGCCAAAGCGGGTTTTCTATCTGGCCGACATCGCTCCCTTCGCGCGCGAGCTGTGCGCGGAGCTGACTCGCTCGGGCTATCTGGTCGAGCGGCAGGAGAGTCCGGAGGAGCTGAAGGAGGTGCTGGGTTCACTGGCACCGGACGTGGTCCTGATCGATGCCGCCTTCTTCGATGAGATAGAGCATCTGGGCGAGTTCATCCGACGCGTGCGTGCCCGCGTGCAGACCGCGATCCCGTTGTTGCTGTTTGCGCCCAGCTCGGATCTGGAGGCGCGCCTGAAGGCCTTGCGCGCAGGGGCCGCGTCGGTGCTGCCGGCTGACCTGAAGGCCAGTGAGGCAGCCGATCGCGTGCGCGAGCTGGTCGCACCGCAATCCGAACAACCCTTCCGGGTGCTGATCGTCGAAGATGATCGCTCGCAGGCGCTGTTTGCCGAGTCAGTGCTGAAGAAGGCCGGCATGGAAACCTGCGCGGTCACCGATGCGCTGCAGACTCTCGATCAGCTCGAGCGCTTCCGGCCCGATCTGATCCTGATGGATCTGTACATGCCGGACATCAGCGGCATGGAGCTGACCGCGATCATTCGCGAGCGGCCGGATTTCATCTCCACCCCGATCGTGTTCCTGTCCGGCGAGCAGGATTCGGAGAAGCAGTTCGAGGCGCTCGATGCTGGTGGCGATGATTTCCTGTCCAAGCCGATCCGGCCCAAGCACCTGATGGCGGCGGTGAACAACCGGGCCCGTCGCGCGAGGGCGCAGGACCGACGCCGCTCCCAGCACAGCCGCGAAGAGGACACAGGCTTGTTCGAACGTGCATTGCTGCTGGACAAGCTCAGCGAATGCATGTTGTACGAGGCCGGTGAACAGGGTGGCGGGTTGCTGTTCATCCAACTCGCCGATGGCGCCTTGCTGCGCGAACGCATCGGCCTGCTCGGCTATGAGCGCGCGCTGGCGCAGGTGGGCGCGCTGATTGTCAGCTTCCTCGGCCATGGCGAGATGGCGACGCGCTTTGGCAACGAGAGCTTCCTGCTGCTGGCGCCAACCCGCAACGGTGAGCAACTGGAAAGCCTGGCGGAGCAGATTCTGGATGCGGTGGTTCGTGAGCGTCTGGATGCCCGTGCCAACGCGGCCGGCTTGACGCTGAATATCGGTGGTGCGTTGCTGGGCGAGGGTTTCGTCGACCCTGGAGCGCTGCTGGCCGCGGCTGAGCGCAGCTGCGCTCGTGCCGGTGAAGAAGGCAGTGGCTTTGCGCTGCATCGAAACGAGAGCCCGACGAGCGAGGAGGGGGCGCTCGATCTGATCCGGCAGGCGCTCGAAGACGATCGTTTCGAGTTGCTGTTCCAGCCTATCGTGTCGCTCCAGGGCGGTCACGGCGCACAATACGAGGCCCTGTTGCGGTTGCGTAGCGAGGATGGCCAACTGTTGCACAGCGAGGCCTTGCAGGAGGCGGCTGGCAAGCTTGGCCTGCTCGGCGAACTTGATCGCTGGGTCCTGCGGCGAGCCTTGATGACCATCGACGAACGGTCGCGCCGGGGCGAAAAGCTGCGGTTGTACCTGAACCAGTCGGTGTCGGCCTTGAGTGATGGCGAACTGCCCGGCTGGCTCAGCCAGATACTGGCAACGCGGCGGATCGAGGCCAGCAGTCTGCTGCTCGAGTTCCGGCTGGGCGAGGTGCTGGCCAACCTGCAGGAAGCGATGAGCGGGCTGCAGACGCTCAAGCAGATCGGCGTTGGGCTGGTGCTGGACGAATTCGAGCCGGACATGACCGCGCTGCAGATGCTCAGCTATTTGCCGGTTGATTTCCTGAAGCTGCATCAGCGCTTTTCGGCACCGCAGCTGGACCAGGCGAGCTCGCTGGAGCTGCGTCAGCTGATCCAGGCGGCGCATGGTGCAAACAAGAAAGTGATGGCATCGCGGGTCGAGAACGCGCCCACGGCGGCTTCGCTGTGGACACTGGGCGTGGACTTCATCCAGGGCAACTTCGTGCAGCAGCCCGGCGCCGAGCTGGGTTTCGATTTCAGCGCTTCGGCGCTGTAAGGGGGCGTTGGCGCCAACGCAGCTGCCATGGTGACGGCAATGGCTGACACACAAGACGAAACAGGGGAGCAGTACGTGCTGAATGTGACTTTGACGGCCGCATCATGAACAGATCGGCCGACGTTACGATTGAATCGGTAGCCCTGTGGTGCCTGGCATCGGTGCCGCTGGCGGTATTGATTGCGCTGGCTGTCGCACCGCTGGCCGATCCGGCCGGCCTGATGATCTGGGTTGGCGCCAAGCTGGTGACTGCTGTGGTCGCGGTGTTCGGCTGGACCCAACGCGATCGTGCCCGCTGGCCACTGCCACTGGCGCGCGTCGCGCTGGTGCTCAGCGCTCTGTGCTGGGGCAGTTCGGGGATGCTTTTCGGCAGCTTTGATCAGGCCATGTACAACCTGCCGGTGCAGATTGCGGTGGCGGGCGTGGCCTCGGCGGCAGTGTGGATGTTTGGCCGCCAGTTGTGGTTGGTCATCACGGTGCTGGTGCTGGTGCTGACGCCAGCCCTGTTCCATCTGCTGCTCGGCGGTCGGCCGGATTGGGCGGCCGCGGCAATCATCGTGTTCCTGGTCATCGCCAATCTGCTGGTGAGCCGTCGGGTCACCTCGATCATGGCCAGTGAGGCTGGCGACTTTGTGACAGATCGACCGCAGATCGCTGGCGAGCCGCTGTCGGGGGCGAAGCTCAATGCGCTGGCGGAGAAGGAGCTGGACGAGATGCGGGCCGAGTTGGAACGCCGGCGCAATCTCGAGGGTGAGTTGAATGCGGCGCGCCAGGCGGCCGAGTCGGCGGCAATGGCAAAGGGTGAATTCCTCGCCACCATGAGCCACGAGATGCGCACGCCGCTCAACGGCATCATCCCGCTGCTGGAGATCCTGCGCGACACCCGGCTGGAGCCGGATCAGCGCGAGTATCTCAACACGGCCTATCAGTCGGCCCGCCACCTGCTGCGGATCATCGACGACATTCTCGACTACTCCAAGATCGAGGCGGGCAAGCTGGAGCTGGAAACCACCGGCATCAATCTGCGCGAGGTGACCGATTCGGTGGTCCGGTTGATGGAGAAAAATGCCGAAGCCAAGGGCGTGCGGTTGTCTGCGACGATCGACCCTGGCGTGCGCCTGGCGGTGCGAGGTGACCCGGTTCGGCTGCGGCAGGTGCTCGCCAATCTGGTCAGCAACGGCATCAAGTTCACCGACAAGGGGACGGTGACGATCCAGGTCTCCAAGCGTGGCGAGACGCGTACCCACAGCGAACTGCTGTTCGTGGTGCGCGACACCGGCATGGGGATCGATCCGGTGGTGGCCGAGAAGCTGTTCCGGCCGTTTTCCCAGGCCGATGCCTCGACCACCCGCAACTATGGCGGCACGGGTCTGGGGCTGGTGATCTGCAAGCGCATCGTCGACCTGATGGACGGCAAGATCGGCCTCAAGAGCGAACTCGGCAAGGGCAGCATCTTCTGGTTCAGTATCCCGATGCTCAAGGCCATCGGTGACATGGCCTCGGCCCGGCGCACGCTTGATGGCGCCCGTGCACTGATTGTCAGCAGCGACCAGCGACTGGTGCAGCGACTGGCGACCTATCTGCAGAACTGGGGAATGGCCCAGATCAGTACCAATACCACCGCCGATGCGCTGTCCAAACTGAAATCTTCGGCCACGCTGGGTGAGAACTGGGCATTCGACGTGTGTCTGGTCGATTTTGCCAGCATGCGCAACACCGCACCGGCGCTGGTCCGCAACGTCGTGCGTGAACCGGTGCTGGAGCGGCTCAAGCTGGTCTACCTGGCCGGCGACGAACCGGTCCCGGCCGATGTCCAGGTGGCCGGCCGCAGCGAAGCGGTCGACAAGGGTTTTTCCGAAGGCGAATTGCAGAGTGTGTTCAACCGCGTGCTGGAGATTGATCAGCCCGGTGAGAAGCGCTATTCACTGATCGAGCAGGCGCAGCGACTGGGTGCCGAATCGGCCCCATCAGCACCGGCGGTGCAGGTGGCCGGACCGCTGACCGGCCACGTCCTGCTGGTCGAGGACAACCCGGTCAACCGCCAGGTGGCGCAGAAGTTGCTGAGTCTGATCGGGCTCAGCCACGATCATGCCGAGAACGGCAAGCTGGCGCTGGAAATGGCTGCTCAGAAGACCTATGACGCGGTCCTGATGGACTGTCAGATGCCGGTCATGGACGGCTACACCGCGACCCGGACGCGGCGGATGCTGGAGGAGGAACGCAGCCTCACCCGCCTGCCGATCATCGCGATGACCGCCAACGCGATGGCCGGTGATCGCGAGAAGTGCCTGGCCGCCGGCATGGACGATTACCTGTCCAAGCCGCTCAACCGCGGCCTGCTGGAGCAGACGCTGCGCAAATGGCTGCCTGGCGACGCCCGTTCGCAGAAGGCCTCGCCGACCCAGAAGGTGGCACCCACACCCGTACCCGAGGCGGTGATCCAGACCGAACCGGTCAAGCTGCGCGAACGCGGCCCGGCGATCGATGAACAGATAGTCACCGAACTGCTGGAAGTGATGGGCAGCGAGTTCACCGCGCTGGTGCGGGTCTATCTGGAAGACACCCCGAAGAACCTCAGGGCGCTGGACAAGGCGGCCGAGATGGGCGAAGCCCAGGGCATGATTGCGCCGGCTCACTCGCTCAAGTCCACCAGCGCCAATCTCGGTGCGATGGGACTGTCGGACATCGCCAAGCAGATCGAACACAGCGCCCGCCAGGGCACCTTGAAGGATCCCTTGCCGAAGGCGCGCGAAGCAACGGTCGAGTTCCAGCGCGTCGCCGACGCGCTGGAGCAGTTGCTGGGACGGGTGGGGGATTAGGCTGCGCGGTCAGTTGAGTTTCGGCAGGATGCGGAGCAGGCCGATCTGCATCCGCTCACCGCTGGCCGGATCGTACAGACTCAGTCGATGGCCGCCGGGCTGGCTATACAGCGCAGCATCGACCCTGGTCGTAATCAAGTCCGGCTGCACCGCGCTGGGTAGTGGCGTTCCATTCAGCTCCACCACCGCTTCGGGCGGAGCGCACTCAAGCTTGAACCACAGGCCACTGGAGCCATCGGGCTGTGGATTCGGCGGCTCGCCTGCTACCGTCAGGTTGGGTCCCCATTCGTGGACCGGGCAGAACACTGCCGATTCGCTGCCGTCCTCGCGCTGCCAGCGTTGCGGTCGCGGTGTAACGACAAAATCGCCGATCGGCTGTCGAACCCGCCGTATCTTGTCAACCAGTTCTATCGGGTAGCTGCCAGGATTGGCGAGCATCCGAACCTGCAGTTCGCCAAACAGGCCGGAAGTAACCACGTCGTCCAGGACCGTGGTCGGCATTTCCTGCCCATCGATCACTATCACGGCCCAGGTCGGTGCGCCGCGTATCCGGAACCACATCCCGCAGTGCCCGTCACTCTGGGTATTGAACGGTTGATTGACCTCAGTGGACTGGGGGCCCCAGTGCTCGACTGGGGCAATCTCGGCCGTTTGCCAGTCTGGCCGCTCCTCCTTGACCTCGGCAGCAGACCTTCCACCGGAGACGAGGGCGGCAAGCTGACCCAGCTTTACTTCGATGCTGGCCAGCAGCCATCCATCGACTATCTCCAACTCGTCATCGGCAAAGTTTCGTGCAATTGCACGGCTGGCGTTCTGCTGGAGCAGTTGCAGCTCTACTACACCAATGGCGGGGAGGGCCAGATCGCTGCGCAGTCGGGTGATCAACTCGGTCGGGTTCGTCGCTGCAGGTACCTGCGCACCCAGCGCCAGCAGCGTTGGTGAAGCGGCCAGCCACAGGTCCACTTCGACGCCCAGTCCACTGGGGCTGCGAATGATATGGGTGCCAGCGTCCTGCCACCACCACACGCCGCCAACAGCCGCCAGTGCGGTGGTGCCCAAGAGCAACTTGCGTCGGCTGAGGGTCATGTCATGGCCTCCCTTTCCAAACCGGCCAGGTGATCGCCCAACCGCAGGGCCAGTGCCACGATGTTCAGCGTCGGATTGGCCGAACCGTAACTGGCAAACACCGAAGAACCAGCCATATACAGATTTCTGCTGCCGAACATCCGGCAGTTGCCATCCACCACGCCCAGATCGGCGCTTTCGGCCATCCGGGTCGTGCCCATATGGTGGAAGGTTGGCCCCAGTGGGCTGGGCGGTTTGCGTGTTTCCATGTCGGTCAAGCGTATCCGGCCCCCGTCGGCCACCTGGGCCACATCCCGGGCCAGCCGACGACAGGCAAGGGTGGCCGCTGCAAAATCGCGCTCGGATACGTTCCAGTCCAGTCGCAGCGCCCGCATGCCGAGTGCGTCGCGCCTTTGCGCAAGGCGGACGCAGCTGTCAGCCAGCAGCGCAGGCTCCACCGTGATCGAGATCTGATAGGTCCAGTTCCCAGGTTGCGGCAACAGCGCATAATCCGGGCCGAGCCAATGCGTCGCATCGACGGGCATAAGGCGCATCGACAGATTGCAGTTGCCCTCGCGCAGCACGGGGTCGCGATACATGATGACAGGCATCCCGACTTCACCATCGACTTCCTCACGGCCGTAGCCAAGGTTGGCTCTGCTGAGCAGCAGACCACCGTCCAGCCCATAGTGGTCGGCGAAGTAGCGGCCAATGGCCTTCGGCCAGGGGTGACTCTTCAGTTCAGGCGACTCCTGCAGGTTGAGCAGAAAGCGGGCGTTGTCCAGCCCGCCCATGGCCAGCACCACCCGCTTTGCAGGCAGGCGCAAACTGGCACCTGCCAGACCCCGCAGTTGTGCGGCGACCACCTCATCGCCTCGGAATTCCAGGTTGACCAGATTGGCATCAAGCAGACAATGCAGATTCGGCAACTCTGCAATTGCCTCCCGATAGCGCTGGCCGAAGCGGGTTGGTGGACTGAAGCGATAGATGCGATGCTGAAACCATTTCGAGCGGCTGAGATCCAGCAGGCGCGCGGCGCGCTCGGGACGCAAGGCATCGTCCTCGTAACCGGCATGGTTGATCTCGCAGAGCTTGTCGGCTTCCGGCCAATAGGGCGTCAGATCGCTGCGCGAAATCGGCCAGCCAGGGCGATCCATGGCCGCATTGGGCTCGAAATCGGTCTCGTCCAGAGGTCTGCACCAACCTCCCCAGTGATTCGACGCACCACCCAGAAAGCGCAATCTGGATGCGTCCAGTGGGTATTCCAGCGCGCCCAGTTCGCCCCGGTGCAGATCGGCCGACTCGGGACTGTGCTGCTCCCCGCCGCCTTCAAGCAGAGCGATGCGCCACTCGGGACGCGCCCGCGCCAAGCGCAGTGCAAGTGAAATGCCCGCCGGGCCGGCGCCTGCGATTACGACATCAAAGGGTCGCGAGTCCAACCGGACACTGCCAAGATTCTCGATCATCAGTTGCCACAAAAGTCCAGGAAAAACGCCGTCCCGAAATGACGCTTTTGTGACAGCTCGGGAGCGCGCAAGAATGCCAGCAGTTGCTTGATCACGCGACCCCTGGAAATGCAGGATCGCCGACGCACTCAGTCGACTGCCGAGGTCGGAGAAAGTTCATCAGGATTTCACGCCTGTGAGGCCGGTGTCGTTCCGGGCAGACGATGTGGAGCGCGTCCCGCTGGGCGCTGCGGTCAGGCGTTCGCGCGGCTCGCCAACGCTGCCAGTACCCGCCCGGCCAGGGCCTGGCCGCTGCGCAGGGCGGCTTGGGCGTCGACGCCTTCGCACCAGTCGCCGGCCAGGCCGAACGCTTGGGCGCTGTCGAGGCAGGTGCCAAAGGGCTTGCCGGCGGGCCGAGCATAGCGCCAGCGGTGGGCGCTGATCCGGACAGATTCCGGCAGATCCGGGACCCGTTGCCGCAGCAACTGCCACAGTTCGGTGGCGACAGACTCGGCCGGGTCCTCCAGATGCGCGGTCGACCAGGCCGGTGTGGCCTCCAGCAGCACGCTGGCTTCGGCACTGTCGCTAGCCTGCAACTCCACTGCGACCAACTCGGGTATGTCCGCTGGCAACGGTGGGCAGGGCGTCCCGCTCGGCAATGCGGCCATGACCACCCAGGCCGGGGCCATGGGGACGGCGCGCAAACGGGACGTCAGTGCGGGATCGAAGGGCTCGGTCAGGTCGGCAGCCTGCGATGGCGGCAGGGCCAGCAGGACGATTTCCGCCTCGCCGAGCAAGTTGTGCGAGGAGTCATGCAGTTGCCAGATGGCATCTACACGCTGCAGCCGGTCCACACGCTGGCCGAAGCGCACATCGCTGTCGACCAGCAGTTGGCGGACCAGCGCGTTGGCCGGGCCGATCGGTGCATACAGGCCGTTTTCGACAGGTCTGATCACGCCGTCGGCCAGCCACAGTTCGCGCATTGAGGCCAGTTCCGGGGCGTCCAACCGCAGCCGGCGGCCCCCGTAGTCCACCTGCCAGCCATCCCGGCGCCGGCTGCTCATCCGCCCGCCGGCGCCGCGGCCCTTGTCGTACAGCGTGACCCGATGGCCATGATCGGTCAGGATCCGTCCGGCCAGCGCCCCGGCAAGGCCGGCACCGACGACCGCAATGGACCGCACGCCGCCGGCTGGTTCGCAGCGGGCGGCAAAACGGTCCAGATCGAGCCGCCGCTGATGCGCCGCCAGCGGTCGGGTACGCAGTGCACCAAAGACGGGCTGCGCCGGCTGGAAAGGTCGGTCGTACAGCCCCAGGCACCACCACAGGCCGGCCCAGGAATTCGGGTCCGAGCCGTCGAGCGCGTAGCGATGATTGAGTCGCCGCAGCCGGGTCATCGCCTGCTCGACGGTCGCCGACCAGCCGACCAGTGCCTTGCCCCAGCTCATCCGCAGGTTGTTGTGCAACTCACCCCGGTACAGCAGCGATTGCTGTGAGGCATCCCAAAGCGGCTCACCGCTTCGACCGCGTTCCAGCGCTTCGTCCGAGTACTGCGAACGCGCATCGGCGGCGTGCGCGGCGAAGCTGGCGCGTGCCCAGGCTGGCAGGATCTGCGCGTCGTCCAGATGCGGGCCTTCTCGATCGGCCCGGTACGCGAGATTGAACGAAAGCTCACGCCAGATCAGCAACTCGTCCAGAAACTTGCGCGCGCCGGCGGACCCGTCGGCCAGCGCGTCGCGGGCGATGCGGCTGGCCGCGATATGGCCATGATGCAGATAGGGACTGAGCCGGGAGACGCCGTCGAGGGCCGCATCGTTGCGGTCGCGGGCGTAGTTGCGCAGGCCGCCACTGGCCACGAACCGATCCCAGCGCGCCAGGCCGGCGCGCGCGCCGCCGATCGAGCTGGCGACCGCGCCGACGCCATGATCGATGCGACAGCCGGCGATCGCCTCATCCAGATCCGAAGTCAGGTCGAATGGCGCAAAGCCGAGGTCGCCGCTGTAGCTGGAGACCGCTATCGGTGCTACTGACCACGGCGTGGCAGCGCGCTGGAGTTGCTCCGCCCCATGTGCCTGTCGAAATGCATAGGCACGATCGAAACGCCGGTGGTGCAGACGCATGGGCAGCACGCAGGCCGCGTCCACGGCCACCACGCTGCCGATCGCGTGGGCGCACAAGCGGCGCGTCCAGCGCGGAAAGGGTGGCGCCGGGTAGTCCTCGACCACGGCCGCCGCGGCGCGCCGGATCAGCGCCGGTAGCGGGCTGGCCAGCGCTGGGTCTGCCGGCAGGTGGAACTGCAACTGCAGCCGGCGCTCGGCCAGAGCAGCGGCACAGTCACGCGCGCCCTGCAGAATGAAGCGGTGGTGGCGATCGTTGTTGCAGGGGTGCTTGCCGGCCAAACCCTGATAGACCAGCAGGGGCCGATCGAGCGCGGCGGCGAGCGCGACGGCGGTCTCCAGCGCCGGGTTCTCGTCGGCGCGGACCGCATGGTGCAACCAGAGCAGAACGAACTCGCCTGCGTCGGCCGGAGCCAGATCATTCAACGCACGGCAGCGTTCGGCCAGCGCCGCGGGGAGTTCGGGCAGGGCGGTTTGCAGGTGACGCAACGGCAGCTGGCTCATCGCGGCAGCGCCACGATCAGCACCAGATGCAGCGCAAACACCGCCACCGTCAGCTGCAGTCGCAGGGTCCGGAACCAGCCCGGCCAGTGCGGATCGGCACGCCGCAGCACATCGAATCCACCGACCACGGCGAAGCCCAGTGCGAACAGCGGTAGGGCCTCGCGCGGCGGCAACAGCAGCAGACCGAAGGCGAGCAGCGAGGGCAGGACCGAAAGTCCCAGCAGACGAAAGCTGGGTGTCGTCAGAGCCGCGCCCCAGCGAATGCCGCCCAGAAAGGACAGGATCACCGCGGCGTAGGCGACGAAGGCCTGCAGGCCCAGCGCGCGCTGGTCGTCGTTGCGTGCCAGCAGTGCGAGGAGTAGCGCGGCGACGAAGGGCAGCAACCCGGTCAGGCCATAGATTCCGCCCGACGGGGCATGGGTGCTTGCGGGAAAGTTCAATTGCAGAGGGTCCGGCTGTCGAAACGCTTCGATTGTGCACGAGCGCCGTAATGGAGGCGTCAGCACGCGTTGATCGATATCGGCCGGGCACCGATTCGAGTCGGCTGGGTGAACTTGCGCCGTGGCTTGAAAAGTGTGATGGAAGTCACAGCTCGGCGCATACTTGCCGAACAGGGGATCATCGGGAGAACGCAATGAAAACAGTCAAACTGCTGCAGATTGTCGGTCTGATGATGGCGTCGATGTTCGGCGCTTCGCTGTTTGCGCAGAATTGGAGCGACGCGCAAACGGCCGCCTGGGAAGTGTCCGCGGCCACCTGGGAGCGCGATCTGAAACAGGACTCGGGCTGGATCGAGGATGCTACCCATCCGGCCGTGAGCGGCTGGGGATCGAACTATCCGGCACCACGCGACCGGGCCCGCCTGCAGCGCTGGTCAGAGCACGGCAAGACGGTCAGCACGATGGTGATGTACGACCTGTCACCGCTGGCCATCACCGTCACCGAGCACGCGGCGGTGGTCCATTACTACTACTCGACCGCGAGCAAATCGGCGGTGGACGGCAAGGTGGAGACGGTGCACGGACGCTGCACCGACACGCTGGTGCGCGATGGCGGCAACTGGAAGTTTCTCGGCTGGTCTTGCAGCGACGAGCCCAAGCGCAGTTGAGTCGGGGCTGAGGGTCAGAAGAGCAGGGCCCAGGGCTCAGGGCCCAGGGCCCAGTCCAGCGCCAACTTGAGTCAAGGGTGGAAGTTGCGCGCAGCCATTGCGTCTTGAATCGCCTCAAGCAGGCTCTTGATCTTCTGGGCCCTGAGCCCTGAGCCCTGGGCCCTGCCACCACAAAGACTCTCCGAAACATCAGTGTGAATCGCACCCAAGGGAGCAGGCCTGCGGCGGATGCTGCGACTTGGCGCTTGCCTCGGGCTACCATCTGTCGATGACGCCGAAACTCGCGCCACCAATGTTCTGGCTGCCGCGCTGGCTCTGGCTGCCGCTGGTGTGGCTGTGGCTGGCGGCGCCGGTTGCCGCATCGAACCTGCTCGAGCGTGGCGACGCCTATTTCGAGACGGTCGGGGATGCCGAGCAGATCCCCGACCACAACATCACCGCGCTGGCGCAGGACCTGCAGGGCTTCATCTGGATCGGCACCCCGAGCGGGCTGATCCGCCATGACGGCTATCGCTTCCGCCGCTTCGAACTGCAGCCCGATGGCGATGCCGGTCCGAGCGCGCGCGGGGTGTTCGTGCGCACGCTGCTGGTCGCCCGCGACGGGCGCTTGTGGATGGGAACCGATGCCGACGGGCTGTGGGTCTTCGATCCGGTCCGTGAGCGTTTCCGCAGCGTGCAGCGCCAGGAGGGGCTGGACGATGGCCTGCTGCACGACAATGTCCGCGCGCTGGCCGAGGACGGTGACGGCTCGATCTGGATCGGTACGCGTTCGGGTCTGAACCGTTGGCGCGCCGATCGCCCCGCGGACTGCCCGTTGCTGGCCGCCACGCCGGCGGCGTCCGCGAACTCCAGCGAGCCGAGCAGATGCCTTCTGGAGCGTTTTGTGCAGCGGCTGGGTCCGACCACCCGCAGCACCGATGAGCGCATTCTTGCGCTGCTGCATGATTCGGCCGGTGAATTGCTGGTCGGCAGCTGGAACGGCCTGAGCCGGCGGCAAGCCGACGGCAGTTTCGAGCGGCTCTTTGCCGAACCGCAGGCGCAGCCCACCCTGGCCGGGTTGCAGTTGCTGTCGCTGACCCGGCTGGTCGATGGCCGGGTTGCAGTCGGTACCGCGCAGGACGGTGCGTTCATCATCGATACCGGGCGGACCACGCTGCAGCGCATTCCCAGCGATGCCAGCGCGGCCGGGATCGCGTCCTACTCGCTGGTGATGCTGCAGCCACGGCCCGACGAACTGTGGATGGGCGGCTTCGGTGGCATCGCGGTGCTGGACGCCGCCAGCGGCCGTTTGCTGCGTGCGCTGCGGCCCGATCCCGCGGTGCCCGGCACGTTGGCGCATGACCAGGTCCGCACGATGCTGCTCGATCGCGCCGGTCAGGTCTGGATAGGCGGCTACGGCGGTGGGTTGCAGAGGCACGATCCGGGGATCAGCGCGGTACGGGTGCTGCATCACAGTCCCAGTCGTAGCGAAGGTCTCAGCAGCACGACGATCGGCGCCGTGCTGGAACTGGCCAATGGCGAGATCTGGATCGGCACCCGTGACAACGGCATTGATCGCTACGATCCGCAGCAGGGCTTCATCGACGGCTGGCGCGCCGAGCCGGACGACCCGCAAGGCCTGTCGCACCCGCTGGTCCAGAGCCTGGCGCAGACCCGCGACGGGGCGGTGTGGGTCGGCACGCTGGCTGAACTGCATCGCTACGATCCGGCGCAGGACCGCTTCGAGCGTTTCCAGACCGGGATGGGCCTGAGCGGCAATACGGCGCGTCGCTTGCTGGCCGGTCGTGACGGCCGCTTGTGGGTCGGCAGCAATGTCGGCTTGTACTACTGGGAAAACGGCGCCACCGGGCTGATCCATGTGCCGGACAGTCGCGGCCAGCGCGCCAGCGCGGACGTCAACGCGCTCGCCGAGGGGCCGGATGGGCGGATCTGGGTCGGCACCAATGCCGGGCTGTTCAGCAAGGCCGTCGGCGAGTCCGTCCTGCATCCGGTCCGCGGCGAGGGCGCGGAGGACGACCGACTGGCCCGGCTGACCGTCGTCGGCATGCTGATGGACAGCGACGGTCAGCTCTGGATCGACGGCAGCGAGGGCTTGCTGCAGCTGACTGGCCTCCGGTTGGTGGCCGACTGCGATGATCCCAGTTGCGCTCCGGTGGTAGTCCTGCGCAGCGTCGGCCGCGAATTGGGTCTGGCCGCCGAGCCGGTCGGTGCCAACCTGATGCAGGATCGCCGGGGCCGGCTCTGGACTCAGCGCTATGTCATCGATCCGGCGACCGGGACGGTGCACGAACTGACCCGCGCCGACGGGGTCGACATCGGCACCGCCTGGTTTCGCTCCTACACCCAGACCCGCGATGGCCTGATGCTGTTCGGCGGCAATCGCGGGCTGCTGATGGTTGATCCGGAGCGCTTCCAGCCGTGGGACCATCAGCCGCCGTTGGTAGTCAGTGAACTGCGCATCGATGGCAAGGTACGGCCGCCGCTGGAGTGGGCCGACGGCTTGCGCCTGCTGCCGGGTCAGCGCAGCCTCAGCGTGGAATTCGCCGCGCTCGACTTTTCGGCACCGCAGCGCAACCAGTACCGCTATCGGCTGAGTGGCTTCGACCCGGACTGGATCGTCACCGACAGCAGTCGTCGTCTGGCCAGCTACAGCAACCTGTGGCCGGGCCGCTACGAATTACAGGTCGAGGCCAGCAACCGCGCCGGTCAGTGGGTGGACCAACCCTTGCTGCTGCCACTGCGGGTGCTGCCGGCGTTCTGGCAGACCGCCTGGTTCCTCGGCCTGATGCTGGGGCTCACCGTCGCCCTGGTCATGGTCTGGGTGCGTCGACATACGGCTCGCCTGCGCGCCCATGAGCGCGAGCTGGAAGCCACCGTGAATCTGCGCACGCAGCAACTGCAGCAAGCCAAGGAGCGCGCCGAGCGCGCGCTGACGCAATTGCAGTCGGCCCAGCAGCATCTGGTCGCGGCCGAGAAAATGGCCTCACTGGGGCAGCTGGTGGCTGGCGTGGCGCATGAAATCAACACGCCGCTGGGTACAGCATTGACCGCTGCCTCGCATCTGGGCGACGAGGTGCGGGGCTTGCAGGTCAAGCTCGACACGCGCAGCCTGCGCCAGAGCGACTTGGGTGATTTCCTGCAGACGGCGCAGCAAGCCGGCGAACTGGTCAACCACAACCTCACCCGCGCCGCCCAGCTGGTGCGCAGCTTCAAGCAGGTCTCGGCCGACCGCAGCTCGGATGAACGGCGTGAGTTCGTGCTGGCCGACAGCCTCAGCGATCTGTGCGAGAACCTGCGCTTGAGCTGGAAGCCGCGGCTGATCGAGCTCGAGCTGCGCTGCCCACCGGATCTGCAATTGGACAGCTATCCCGGAACCATCGGCCAGATCATCACCACCCTGGCCGGCAACGCACTGTTGCACGCCTATGCGCCGGACCAGTGCGGCCGGCTGCAGATCGACGTGCAGGCGACGCACGCGGATATGGTCCGGCTGATGTTCAGCGACGACGGCCAGGGCATCGCCGAGACCGATCTGCCGCGCGTGTTCGAGCCCTTCTACACCACCCGCCGCTCCGAAGGCTGTATCGGCCTGGGCCTGCACACCGCCTTCAACCTGGTCCGCGCCCGCCTCGGCGGACAGATCGAGGTGTTCAGCGTGGTCGGGCAGGGGACGCGGTTCGTGGTGGAGTTTCCGAGGGTGGCGCCAAGCTAGGGCCCAGGGCCCAGAAGAGCGAGAGCACAGGGCCCAGAAGAGCGAGGGCCCAGAATAGCGAGGGCCCAGGGCTCAGGGCTCAGGGCCCAGGGCCCAGAAGAGCGAGCCTGGGTGCCCTATGCCCTATGCCCTGGGCGCTGCTCTACTGCTCTTTCTGGGCCCTGTGCCCTGTGCCCTGGGCCCTGCTCTCACCGCATCTCCTCAATCACCCGCTTGATCGCCTGGAAGCGGCGCTGCAGGCCTTCGCGGCCGCCGTGTTCTTCCAGCTTGGCCAGGGCCGAGGGGACCAGGAACTCCTTGTCGGTGCACTCGATGATTGCGGCGATTTCCTGCAGCTCGCGCTCCAGGCTCTGGGTCGAGGGCATGAAGCCGTCAAGGGTGGCAGTCAGGCGCTTCTTGGTGATCGACTTCTCGCCCGCGAGCAGTGCCTGGCGCCAGGCGCGGGCAATCAGTGATTCGATGTCGGCGCCGGACAGGTTGCCCACGTGCGGCACGTCGGGCACCACCTTGCGATCGAGCCTGGCACCGATCTTCTTCGCCAGCACCACGAAATACTCGACGATCTCGCCTTGGGTCTGCGGATAGAACAGCGGTACGTGCACCTCGGCCCGGCCCTGCCGCTTCAGATCGATCGGCAGCAGATCGGGACGCGCCGTGAGCAGCATCCAGACGATCTTGCCGCGATACTCGGTGTCGCCCATGGCATTGGCGATCATGCCGAAGATGCGCGAACCGACGCCCGAGTCGCCGCCGGCGCTACGGTCGCCGAGCATCGCGTCGGCCTCGTCGATGATCACCATCACCGGTCCCAGCCCGCGCAGCACGGCCAGCACCCGCTCCAGATTGGCTTCCGACTCGCCGACGTACTTGCTGCGGAAGTTCTTCAGCTTGACGCAGGGCATGCCGATCGAGCCGGCCAGGCAGGTGGCGAGAAAGGTCTTGCCGGTGCCAACCGGTCCGTTGAACAGGTAGCCCATCGGCGCGACATCAAGGTTGCCGCGGCGGATCAGTTCGGCGTCGTCGCGCAGGCGTTGCTTGGCGGCGACGTGGCCGACCACCATGTCGAGATTGAACTTCGGCTCGATGAACTCCAGCAGGTCCTGCGCCTGGCGCTCGATCAGGCGCTTCTTGCGCGCCTTGAAGTTGGCCTCGTCCAGCCGCTTGCCGGCATCGCGGGAGGCGCGGATCAGCACCGCCAGATCCGACAGTGACATGCCGTGGGTCAGCGCGGTCAGCTCGGCCAGGGTGAAGTCGGAGAAACTCTTCAGCTCACTGGCGCCGATCAGGTGCTCCAGATACGCCCCGCGCGCCTTCGGCAGCGGCATCGGCACCTCGATCGCCGAGACATGCGGCGAATTGACCAGCCGGTCGTGGAAATCGCCGAGCCTCGTATCGATCAGGATGAAGGCCAGGTTGGCCTGCTTGACGAAGGGGTTGCTGGCCCAGTTCAGGAGCGTCACCAGGCTCTGCGCACCGGCCGGCGCGAGGCGGTCGCCGACCGGCACCAGGAAGGAGGCGTAGTCGATGACGATCGCGACCGAGGGCCGATCGGCGGGCGCATCGGTGAGCATGTCCAGCACCAGTCGGTCGATGGCCATCAGCGCGTTGACCGGGTCGCGCGGCAGCTTGGCCGGATCGCCGACCTTGCGGTTCATCAGCGAGACCATCGTGCGCTGGCGCTCGACATTGCCGCCGCCCAGTGGGCGCAGGCCGCGACCCAGGTCATAGCCGACCACCAGATCCCAACGGCCGAACAACTGGCCGGCGAAGAAGTCGCTCAGCGTGCCCCAGCCACCGGTCCCCAGCGGTACCGGATCGGCAATGTTGCCATGGACGATGAAGGTCGCCGTCGTCGCGGAGAAATACAACTCGGCCAGTTGCCGCGCCCAGGCCGGGAAATGACTGGGCAGATTGCGATCAGGTGAGGACATGGATGCTCCGCTGCGGCGCTGGGGTGGGCCGATTATGCCTTCAGGGGGCGCCGGGAGGGAGTTGGCGGTCGCTCGCGCCTTCGGGTTGTGTGCTTCACGACGCAACGAGGTCTTCGGGTGCCAAAACTTGCACGAGATCACGAATGCAATTTGCGAGCATGGATCAAGGCGAACAGTTGCGACATACGCAGATGGTGCTCCAGATCCGCCTGCCGCGCCTCGGCGTAGCCGGGAGAATGCGCGCGGATGTGATTCGCCAAGTGCTCCGCGCAGACCAGTCGGTCAGCTGCAGACAGCGTTGCGTCATGGGTCGCTGTGCGCTCGCTCACACTGGCCCAGGGGCGGGCCGCGTATTCACGGATGCTGTCGAGAAGTGTCTTCGTACGAACATGTTACTCCCGGCACCGCCACGAGCGGCAGGTCGAGCGCGCTGGGGGCGGCGACCGGTGGACGTTGGTGCTGTGCCAGCGCCCACTGGACGTGCTCGCGGACCATCTCGGACGGGTCCGATGCGCGGCTGAGCAGGGCCTGGCGGTGTGCATCGATCGGACCTGCGTTGCCCAGACCGACCGCCAGGTTGCG
This sequence comes from Lysobacterales bacterium, assembly GCA_036722245.1. Taxonomy (GTDB): domain Bacteria; phylum Pseudomonadota; class Gammaproteobacteria; order Xanthomonadales; family SZUA-5; genus JAWLAT01. The sequence continues at coordinate 20,161 of DAIMJK010000002.1, read as the reverse complement.
CAGCCAGCGGCTGTGGCCGAGGCGGCGAATGGCGCTGCCTTCGGTGCGGCGCAGAAACTGGGCTTCGTCCCAGCCGAACAGCTCGACCAGGCTCGCGCCATCGAGTCCTTCGCGGACGCTGAAATCGGGCACCTCGGTGACTTTCGCGTAGCGGTTCCACGGGCACACCAGTTGACAGTCATCGCAGCCAAAGACCCGGTTGCCGATCAGCGGCCTGAACTCGACCGGGATCGCGCCGTGCAACTCGATGGTCAGATAGCTGATGCAGCGGCGGGCGTCGAGCTGGTACGGCGCGACGATGGCCTGGGTCGGGCAGGCGCGCTGACAGCGATCGCAACTGCCGCAGTGGTCGGTCGGCGCGGCATCGACCGGCAGCGGCAGGTCGACATAGAGCTCGCCGAGGAAGAACCAGGAGCCGGCGCGGCGGTCGAGCAGGTTGGTGTGCTTGCCGATCCAGCCCAGTCCGGCATTGCGCGCCAGCGGTTTCTCCAGCACCGGCGCCGAATCGGTGAAGGCGCGATAGCCGAAGGGTCCGACCTGCGCGGTGAGCCAGTCGGCCAGCTGCTGCAGCCGTTGCCGTAGCACCTTGTGATAGTCGCGACCCAAGGCATAGCGCGAAAGATAGGCGCGGCTGCGATCGGTCAGCAGCGCCAGCGGCGGCAGACTCTCGCCCGGCCAGTAGTCCATCCGCGCCGAGATCACCCGCAGCGTGCCGGGCACGAGTTCGGTCGGCCGACTGCGTTTGCTGCCGTGCCGGGCCATGTATTCCATCTCGCCATGCCAGCCGCGCTCCAGCCACTGCCACAGGCGCGCCTCGTCGTCCGCCAGATCGACCGCGCTGACGCCGACCGCGGCGAATCCGAGCTGGCGGGCGTGGTCGATCAGGGCGTGCTTGAGAGCGGACCAGTCGGCAGGCGGGTTCATGGGCGGGGACACCAAAGCGAAAAGAGCAGGGAACCACAAAGGACACGAAGGACACAAAGGAAGAGCGAAGGGCTCTGAGCTTGGACGTCTGGCACAGCCGTAACCCCCAAGTGTGCTGGCTGATTTGCGCCCGTCAACGGCGAGGCTCTACCGCCCTGCTCTCCTTCGTGTCCTTTGTGTCCTTTGTGGTCAGTCAGCTCTTTAGCACTTCTGATGCCGACAGACACGGGCACGATTCGAACAGATGCAGCGAGGAGGCAGTCGGGCACGCCGGGCAAGGATCGATTCCGATACCGATTCCGACCCCGACCCCGACCCCGAGGTGAGCTCCCTGGCGGCACAGAATTCGGCGTTGACGAGAGCCGTTTCTGCATCAAGTTGAATCGCACCCCAACTCCCAACTCTCGACTTCGACATTCGCACGGTTTGACTCGCACCCGCCCCTCCAACACCATTCCTCCTCATGACCAACCGCCCTCTCTACAGCGTCGCCCAGGCCCGCGAGTTCGATCGTCGGGCGATCGTAGAACATGGTGTGCCCGGCTACACCTTGATGTGCCGCGCTGGCGAGGCGGCGGCGCGCTTGCTGCTGCAGCGCTACCCGCTGGCCCAGCGCGTTGTCGTTCTGGCCGGTCCGGGCAACAATGGCGGCGATGGCTATGTGCTGGCGCGGGTTCTGAAGCGCGCCGGCCGCGATGTGCAGTTGTTGACTCTGGACGATCGTGTGCCCGGCGGCGATGCCGGCCGGGCCCGCGCTGACTGGGAGGGTTGTAGCGGTCGCTGTGAGATCTTTGGCGATGCCCTGCCCGAGGCTGATGTGCTTGTCGACGCACTGTTCGGAATCGGCCTGGGCCGAGCGCTGGAAGGTGCGGCGGCGCGGGCGGTCGAGGCCCTGAATGCGAGCAGCAGTCCGGTGCTGGCGCTGGATGTGCCCTCCGGGCTGGATGCCGACACTGGCCACGCCGCCGGCCCGGTGGTACGGGCCTCCGTGACCTTGACCTTCATCGTCGACAAGGCCGGACTGCACACCGCAATGGCGTCAGCCTGCTGTGGCGAGGTGTTGCTGGAAGGTCTCGATCTGCCGGCTGCCGTGCTTGCTGACGTGCCGCCGATGGCGCGTTTGCTCGGTCACGACTTGCTGACGGCCGCGTTGCCACGGCGCCGGCGCGATGGCCACAAGGGACTCTATGGCCATGTCCTGCTGCTCGGCGGCGACGATGGCTATGGCGGCGCGATCAGGCTGGCCGCCGAAGCGGCCGCGCGCGGTGGAGCAGGGCGGGTCAGTGTGCTGACCCGGCCCGCGCACGTCACGCCGATGCTCGCAACGCGGCCAGAGTTGATGGTGCGTGGTCTGGATGATCCACGCCAGGCAGCCGCGGTGGTCGATGCGGCGACGGTGCTGGTAGCCGGACCGGGCCTGGGTCAGGCGGCCTGGGGCTCGGCCTTGTTCGAGCAGGTGCTGCGGGCGCCGAAGGCGCGGGTGCTCGATGCCGACGCGCTCAGTCTGCTCGCCCGCACGCCGCGCAAGCTGCGGCCGGACACCGTGCTGACGCCGCACCCGGCCGAGGCCGCCCGGCTGCTGGGCTGGAGCACCGCCCGCGTGCAGGCCGATCGCTATGCCGCGCTGGCGGCGCTGGTCGAGCGCTACGCCTGCGTGGTCGTGCTCAAGGGCGCCGGCAGCTTGATCGGCGCCGTTGGCCAGTTGCCGCAGGTGTGTCCGCATGGCAACCCCGGCATGGCCACTGGCGGCACCGGCGACGTACTGGCGGGTCTGATCGGCGCATTGCTGGCGCAGGGAATGGCACCACTCGATGCGGCCTGCACTGGCGTGCTGGTGCATGCGCTGGCCGGCGACGAGGCGGCCCGTGAGGGTGAGCGCGGCATGCTCGCCGCCGACCTGCTGCCGCACCTGCGTCGGCTGTTGAACCCGTGACCCTCCCGTGATCGCCGGCCAGTTGCATCTGCCGGACGAAGGCGCGATGGCGTCCCTCGCCGACGCGCTGCTGCAGTCGCCCCGACCGCTGGCAGTGGCCTTGCGTGGACCGCTCGGTGCCGGCAAGACGACGCTGGCGCGTAGCCTGCTGCGCGCGCTCGGCCACCGCGGGCCGGTCCGCAGTCCGACCTATACCCTGGTCGAGTGCTATCCGATCGGTCCCGAGGGAACGGGGGCGCGGGTCTGGCATCTGGACCTGTACCGGCTGGGATCGAGCGAGGAAGTCGACTGGCTGGGCCTGGACGAATACGAGCGCGAGCGCGACTGGCTGCTGGTCGAATGGCCCGACCGCGGCGCCGGCCATCTGCCCGAGTTCGACCTGCAACTGGTTCTGGACTATGCCGAACCCGGGCGCATGCTGTGCTGGGAAGCCATTGAGCCTGACGTGACCGATTTGTTTGCGCAGGTGGCAGCACAAGGAAGATTGGGCGGAAGCGCTTCATCGAGCGAGGGCCCGGGGCTCAGGGCCCAGGGCTCAGGGCCCAGGGCCCAGAGCTCAGGGCCCAGGGCCCAGAGGAGCGGAGAACGCGGTCTTGACGGTGGCAGCGAAGTTCCCTCGGGGTCGGAGTCGGAATCGGTATCGATCCCTTGCCGGGCCGACCCGGCATCAACACGGTAGCTGGTGTTCTCATAGGCCGACAGAGAACCACGGGCCGCCAGAACATACTCCAATCGCGCTGCGCTCCAACACCGCCCAGCGGGTCGTTGCCCTTGATTCCGACCCCGATTCCGACCCCGACCCCGACCCCGACCCCGGTCTGGGCCTTGGGCCCTGAGCCTGGCTCTCCCGGCCGCGGCTCTACTGGGCCCTGTCACCCTGCTCTTCTGACCCCTTAGCCCTCAGCCCTGATCTAGCGAATCAGCCCGAAATCCGGCAACCATCTCGCGCACTTTCTGAACACTCCACCCTAACTATCAGATTAAAAAGGGCTTGGAGCTTGATTTCCGCTCCCTTGTGGCGTTCAATAGAGTAGCTTGGGCTTGCCGTGAGAGAAATGCGCCGCCTTCTTCCAATCCTGCTCTGCTGCACACAGATGGCCTGGGCTGCCGCAGTCGAGGTCAAGGGTGTGCGCGTATGGGCCGGGCCGGAGTACACCCGCGCGGTTTTCGACCTGAGCGGCAAGGCGCAGTACAAGGTGTTCACGCTGGAAGGCCCGGATCGGCTGGTGCTGGATATCGACCAGGCG
>DAIMJK010000002.1:13194-16047 GCA_036722245.1 Lysobacterales bacterium | reverse complement strand
GGATTGCGCAGCGGCCAACCCGAACAGCACAAGTTGCGGATCGTTTTCGACCTGGCCGAGAAGGCGCAAGTCAAGAGTTTCCTGCTGCCGCCGGCCGAAAATTACGGCCATCGTCTGGTGGTCGATCTGTATACCGAAAGCAAGCCGCAGCCGCCCCCGGTCATCCGGGCACCGGAACCGACCGTCGAGGGCGGCCAGCGCAAGGTCATTGTCGCGGTCGATGCCGGCCATGGCGGCGAGGATCCGGGAGCGATCGGACCAGGCGGTACTCACGAGAAGATCGTTGCCCTGGCCGTCGCGCGGCAACTGGCGGCACGTATCGATCGTGAGCCGGGCATGCAGGCGGTGCTGATCCGCGACGGCGACTATTTCATTCCACTGCAGCAGCGCTTCAAGAAGGCACGCGAGGCCAAGGCCGATCTGTTCATTTCGATCCATGCCGATGCCGCCCACGCGCAGAGCGCTTCCGGCTCGTCGGTCTATGTGATGTCTCCACGCGGCGCGACCACCGAGGCGGCGCGCTGGCTGGCCGAGCGCGAGAACCGTTCTGACCTGGTCGGCGGCGTGTCGCTGGAAACACGCGATGACACGCTGGCGGCGGTGCTGCTCGATCTGTCGCAGGGGGCGTCGATGGAGGCCAGCGCCGAGGCCGCCGATCGCGTGCTGGCGGCGCTCAAGCGGGTCGGCAAGACGCACAAGAAGCAGGTCGAACGGGCCAATTTTGTGGTCCTTCGTTCGCCCGATGTGCCGTCGATGCTGATCGAAACGGCCTTCATCAGCAACCCGGCCGAGGAAAAGAAGCTCAAGGATCCCAAGCACCAGTCAGCGCTGGCCGATGCGATGATGGATGGCGTGCGCGACTACTTCCATTCACGCCCGCCGCCGGGGACCTGGATCGCTGCCAACGCCAAACCGCGCTCGCATGTGGTCAGCCGCGGCGAGACCCTGAGCGTGATCGCCGAGAGGCACCGGGTCTCGGTCGACCAGTTGCGCAGCACCAACGCCAAGAACGACGATCAGGTCCAGGTGGGTGAGATTCTGCGCCTGCCCACGTCCAGCTGAGTTCGCCCGCGAAGGGGCACTGGGGCAAAATGGTGCGGGGCCGTCGCTTCGGCTTTGGTCTATTGCTCCCGACTCCCGCCCGACTCCCGACTCCCGACTCCCGACTTCGAGTTGCGAGTCTTGCGCTGTCTGAGATTGACTCGGACTGCATCGTCTCAGAGCGATCGCTCCGACACCGCTTGCCGCCAGCGACGCGGGCCGGCACCGTCCGCGGCGAGCTTGTCGTCCGGATTGCTCAGCCGGCAGTGCGTCAGCGACAGGCAGCCACAGCCCATACAGCGGTCCAGTTCGTCCCGGAGTTGCTGCAATTGTCCGATGCGCTCATCCAGTTCCAACCGCCATTCCAGCGCCAGCCGAGCCCAGTCGTCGCTGTTCGGCGTACGCCGCGCTGGTAGCCGCCCCAGCGCATCAGCGATCCGCGCCAGCGGAAAGCCGACCCGCTGGGCGGCACGAATGAAGGCGATGCGACGCAGCACATCACGCCCATAGCGCCGCTGGTTGCCGGCCGAACGCTCACTGCTGATCAGGTCGCGGCTCTCATAGAAGTGCAGTGTCGACACGCTGACACCGGCACGACTGGCGACCTGGCCGATCGTAAGCAGTGTTGGCTTCGGCATGCGCATGATCCCTGTCTTGGGGTCCGAATTGCCCAGGACCCAGATGGCCGCCCTGTAGCAATCGCCGGGGCTCTTGTGCCGGCCGCGGGCTGCCATCCGCGACCGGGGTTGGTCCGACCCACTGGGCCCTGAGCCCTGGGCCCTGGGCCCTAGCGGTCGTGGGACCGTTGGGACTCTTGCGTGTCCTTGTTGCCACGTCACCCGACGGCCTATTGACCTCAACCTAACCTGAGGAATTAGTCTGCAGCTCTGCTCACTCGAGTGCAAGCGATGCATGCCGTCACTGTGCCCATGAACTTGTTTGATCCGAGCTTGCGGGCGCTGACGGTCGGCATGGTTGCGCTGGTCTCGCTGCTCGCCTTCGAAGCGATGGCGGTGACCACCGCGATGCCGGTGGTGGCGGCCCAGTTGGCCGGCCTGCCGTTGTTTCCTCTCGCTTTCGGCGGGGCGATGGCCGCCTCGATGGTCGGCATGGTGATCGCCGGGCACTGGGCCGATCGCCGCAGTCCGGCGCTGCCGCTGTGGTGGGGGATCGTCTGGTTCGTGCTCGGCCTGGTGATTGCCGGCGCCGCCAGCCATATGCTCGGCGTGGTGGTGGGGAGGATGGTGATGGGCCTGGGTACCGGCATGCAGGCGGTGGCGCTGTACGCCTGCGTCGGGCGGGTTTATCCGCCCGCCTTGCACACCCGGATCTTCGGCCTGTACGCCGCCGCCTGGATCGTGCCAGCGCTGGTCGGGCCGCTGCTCGCCGGCCAGATCGTCGAACACCTGCACTGGCGCTGGCTGTTCCTGGGTGCGCCCATCTTGGTTGCGCCTTGCGTCTGGCTGTTGCTGCCTGGTCTGCGGGGCATTGTCAGGGACACGCCGCCTGGCGCAACCGGGGCCGATTCCGTGCACCGTCGGAGAATCGGACTGGCGCTGGTAGCCGCGATGGCCGCGGTGCTGGTGCACTGGCTGGGCCAGGGACGTGGCATCAATGTCTGGCTACCGGCGGCTGCTGCGCTGATGCTGATGGCCGCCGCCGGTCGGGCCTTGCTGCCGATGGGTGTACTGACCTTGCGGCGGGGTCTGGCCAGCGTGATCGCGCTGCGCGGGTTGCTGGCGGCGGCCTTTGTGACCAGCGAGATCTACATTCCCTTGCAGCTGATCGAACAACGCGGATTGACGCCGACCC
>DAIMJK010000002.1:0-13184 GCA_036722245.1 Lysobacterales bacterium | reverse complement strand
TTGGTGCTGACAGTCGGCGCGCTGACCTGGGCATTTGCGTCCTGGCTGCAGGGCCGTTTGCCGGATGCGCTGGCGAGGGAGAGGATCCTGGCCTTCGCACTGGCGACGATGGCCCTGGGCATCGCGCTGCTGGGCCTGTCGGTCGGGTCGGCGACTCCCTTGGTCCTGGTGGTGGCGGGCCTGGCCTTGACAAGTTTCGGGATCGGCCTGAGCTTCCCACAGCTCTCCGCCCTCACCCTCAAGCTGGCGCCGGCCGGCGCGCAGGGTGGGAGTGTATCGTCGCTGCAACTGTCCGACGCGCTGACCACGACCGCCGCTATGGCCGTCAGCGGCGGTGTATTCAACGGCCTCCACCCGATCAGCCCGAGCCAGGCCTACCAGGCCATCTTTGGTCTGGCGTTTGGATTGGCGTGTGTTGGAGTTTGGGCGGCATTGCGGGTAGAGCCGGGCCCAGGGCACAGGGCCCATGGCCCAGGAAAGCAAGGCTAGCCTGGAGACTGCGCTACGGCGTCGGGCTCTTGCTCTTCTGGGTCCTGGGCCCTGCTCTTCTGACACCCTCAGCTCTCGCCCCTCAGCCCTGCCTTCTTGCTGGTCACCTTCAACGCAATCCCCAGCGGCCGCAGATAGTCGCGCTCTTGCAGCAGATCGGCGCGGGTCAGGGGGCGGGCGGCGAGCCAGCCGGCGTCCAGGCGCAGCGTGATGCCCTTGCGGCTGACGCGCAGCTGGAACGACTCGGGAGCTTCTTCGGCGCGGGTGCGGTTGAGCAGGATCGCCAGTCGCAACAGGGTCAGCAAGCGGGCGAAATGCGGTCGCTCGAGCTCGCTCACGCTGTCCGGCAAGCCGCTGCCGAGGGAGCGTCGGTGCGCGCCGACCAGCAGCGCCAGCCGTTCCTGCTCCTGCCGCGAAAAACCGGGCAGGTCGGTGTGGCGGACGATGTAGGCACCGTGCTGATGGTGCTGACTGTGCGCAATGGCCAGGCCGATCTCGTGCAGTCTGGACGCAAAGGACAAGGACTCGCGATCCAGCTCGCTCAGCTCCCAGTCCTCCCTGACCTGGTCGAACAGGCGCGTGAGGGTGCGCCAGACCCGCTTTTCCTGGGCCTGATCCACGCCATAGCGCTTGGCCAGTTTCTTGACGCTGCCCTCGCGCGGATCCTTGTGTCGGCTACGGCCGATCAGGTCGTACAGGATGCCTTCACGCATCGCGTAGTCGCTGACCTTCAGCTCGCTCAGGTCCAGTTGGGTGACTACCGCAGCGATCACGCACAGCCCTCCCAGAAAGACCGCACGACGGTCCTCGCTCAGCCCGGGCAGGCGCATCTTGCCGATCTGGCCGGCACTGACGGCCTGCTCGACCAGCTGGTTCAGATCGCGCCGACGGATCTCTCCGGCCGGACCGCCGAGTTGTTCGAGTACCCCGCTGATCGCGCGCATCGTGCCTGAAGCGCCGTAGGCGCGCTTCCAGCCCAGATTGCGGAAGGTCTGCGCCGAGGGCGCCAGCTCCAGCTCCAGTGCGGCGCGGGCGGTTTCCCAGCGCTTTGGTGTCACCTTGCCGTCGGCGAAGAAGCGCCGCGTGCTGGCAACACAGCCCATCTGGGTGCTCTCGCGCTCAAGCGGCTCGAAGCCTTCGCCGATGATCAGCTCGGTGCTGCCGCCGCCGATGTCCACCACCAGCCGACGGCCGCGTTGTTCGGACAGCGCGTGGGCGACGCCCAGATAGATCAGACGCGCCTCCTCGCGGCCGGAGACCACTTCGACAGGCGTTCCGAGGGCAGTCTCGGCGAGCATCAGGAAGGACTTGGGATTGTGCAGCTGGCGCACCGTGTTGGTTGCCACCGCGCGTACCCAGGCCGGGTCCAGGCTGCGCAGGCGCTCACCGAATCTGGCCAGACAGCGCAGGCTGCGCTCGCGTACCGCTGGCGTCAACCGACCGTCGCTGGTCAGTCCACCGGCCATCCGGACCATTTCGCGGAGCCGGTCTACAACTGCGATCTGGCCCTGATCGACCCGCGCGATCAACATGTGGAAACTGTTGGAGCCCAGGTCCACCGCGGCGATCGTCCGGCCCTCCAGATCCCTCGGCGGTACCCGGCCCAGAGGCTTGCCGCGTCCGGCCAGCACAATGGCGCTCAAAGCTGGCTCAACAACGCGCCCTGGGCGCTGTGTGGCGCGCTGTCCCCAGGCTGCAACCGGGTGTAGCTGCCGTCGGCATTGAGACTCCAGGCCTGGGTGTTGTCGACCAGATAGTTCTCCAGTTCCTCCCGGAAGACACGCGTGCGCAGATCGGTATCCAGTATCGGAAAGGCCACTTCCACCCGCCGCAGCAAGTTGCGATCCATCCAATCGGCACTGGAGCAGTACAGCTCCTCATGCCCATCATTGCAGAAGTAGAACACGCGCGAGTGCTCCAGCAGTCGACCGACGATCGAGCGCACCCGGATGTTGTCGGAGATACCGGGAACGCCCGGACGCAAGGCACAGATGCCGCGCACGATCAGATCAATCTGGACGCCGGCCTGGGAGGCCTGGTACAGCGCCTGGATCATGCCGGGCTCGGACAAGGAGTTCATCTTCGCCATGATCCGCGCCGGCCTGCCGGCGCGGGCATGCTCGACCTCGCGCGCGATCTTGTCCAACATCGCGCGCTGCAGTGTGAACGGCGACTGCAGCAGATGCTTGAGCTTGATCACCGGGCCCAGCCCGCTCATCTGCAGGAACAGCTTGTTGACGTCCTCGCACATATCGCGATGCGCCGTCAGCAGGCCGATGTCGGTATACAGCGAGGCGGTGCCGGCGTGATAGTTGCCGGTCGACAGATGCGCATAGCGACGCAGTTTGTCGGCCTCGCGGCGCACGATCAGCAACATCTTGCAGTGGGTCTTGTAGCCGACCACGCCATAGACGACCTGCACCCCGGCCTCCTGCAGCCGATTGGCCAGCGCGATGTTGGCTTCCTCGTCGAAGCGCGCCCGCACCTCGACCACCACGGTCACATCCTTGCCGGCGCGGGCGGCATCGATCAGATAGTTGACCAGCACCGACTGCTTGCCGGTGCGATAAAGGGTCTGCTTGATGGCCAGCACCTGCGGATCGGCAGACGCCTGGCGGACCAGTTCGGCCACGGTCGAGAAACTGTCGAAGGGATGATGCAGCAGCAGATCCTGCCGACCGATCTGTTCGAAGATCGATCCGCCGCTCAGGCTGGCCGCCGGGTGCAGGCGGGGTGTGAAGGGAGGGAACTTCAGGTCCGGCCGGTCGACCATGTCGTAGACCGCCATGACCCGGTTCAGGTTGACCGGCCCGCCGCAGCGGTAGACCTCGGCGTCGGTGAGTTCAAAATGGCGGGTCAGAAAACGCACCATAGTGCGCGGCGAGCTGGCCGAGACTTCCAGCCGTACCGCATCGGCAAAGCCGCGCTCGTGCAACTCGTCGCGCAGCGCGGTGGCGAGGTTCTCGACGTCTTCCTCGTCGACCAGCAACTCGCTGTTGCGAGTCACCCGGAAGGGGTACGCGCCCTTGACCTGCATGCCGGGAAAGAGCTGGTCCACATGTGCCTGCAGGATGCCGGACAGGAAGGCGAAATCGGTCGGCCCGCCGGAGATCTCGCGCGGCAGTCGGATGATCCGCGGCAGCGAGCGGGGCGCGCGCACCAGCGCGATACCGGCCTCGCGGCCAAAGGCATCCTTGCCCTTGAGCCGGACTGCCAGATTCAGGCTCTTGTTGAGGATGCGCGGAAAGGGGTGGGCCGGGTCCAGTCCGAGCGGGCTGAGCACCGGCAGCAGTTGTTCGTCCACGTAGGAGGCCAGCCAGCGACGCTGACGCGCGGTCCAGTCCTCCCGGGTCATGAAGCGGATGCCTTCGGCGTGTAGGGCCGGGATCAGCTCCTCGTTCCAGCAGCGGTACTGGTCCTCCATCAGTTCCAGCACGCTGCGCCGGATATGGACCAGCACTTCGGCCGGGCTCAGGCCATCCGGCCACGGCTTGGAGCCAGGCAGACTCAGCTGATAGCGGATCGTCGCGACCCGGACCTCGAAGAACTCATCCAGATTGGTGCAGGAGATACACAGGAACTTCAGCCGCTCGAGCAGTGGCGTGTCCTGATCGCGCGCCTGCGCCAGCACACGCCGATGAAACTCGATCTGGCTCAGTTCGCGATTGAGGTACAGGGAAGGGTCGCGCAGATCCATGGCAAGGCAGGTTTGGAACGTAGCTGTCGAAGGTAGCAGAATCAGATGACGAGCGCGGTGGGCGGCAGGGTGTTTGGGGGGTGTTTCAACTGATGCAGGGATGGGCAGTGGTGTGAAAATCGGGGTCGGGGTCGGGGTCGGAATCGGAATCGAAATCAAGGGCAACGACATGCCCCAGGGCGGGCGTTGAAATGAGGCGCGATTGGTGGATGTGGTGGCGGTATGTGGCGCCCTGTCGCTCGAATAAAACGCCAGCGCGAGGACGGTGGTTCGACCGGATCGTAGGGATCCTGACCAAGGCTGCGCGGGGAGGGCGAGTACGCGAGCAAGAGATCGATTCCGATACCGATTCCGACCCCGACCCCGAGGGAACTCGCCGCAAGCGAGCCATAGATCGGAGAAGCCGCCCTCAGCCCTCCGGCCGCCGACCATTGCCGTAGCGCTCGCGCTCGGCCAGCGCGAGCGGCGCCATGCGGGCGATCTGGGCCTGGATTCGGGCGCGCTGGTAATAGTCCAGGTCCGAGCGCTTCTCGACTTGCTCCAGCTGGCTGAGGGCGTCAAACGCCCGCCCGCGCAGGAAGGTCGCTTCGGCCTGCGATTCGGCGGCGCGGATCAGGTCGCCGCTGAGTTCAGCGTTGCGCGCATGCAGCTCCCACAAACCGGGATCATCGGCAAAACGCAGCAGCAGGGTCCGCAGCCGTGATTCGGCGTCCATTGCCAGCTTGCGCTCGCCCAGTTCCACCGCCATGCGGGCATAGTTGGCGACGACCACGCGGTGCTGCGGGAAGCTTTGCAGCAGATCGCCCATTGCCTGCTCAGCCGCCGCGGCGTCGCGCATACGCACCATCGCCTCGACCTGCGCCAGTGCGACTGGCAGACCATCGACACCGGAGGCGTCCAGCGCCGCCAACAGTTCCAGCGCCCGCCCACCTTCGTTCATGCGAATCGCCGCCAGCGCCTGACCATAACGTTCATGCGGACGCAAATCGCGCAGGGACTGCAGATTGCGATAGTAGTTGTCGGCTTCGCCAGGCAAGGCGCTCGCATAAACACGAATCCGCTCGCGCATGTAGTCAAAGGAAGGCTGCTCGCGGACCGTCCGGGTCGGAATGCTCTCGGCGCGGGCCTTTGCCTCGGCGATGCGGGTCGTGGTGACCGGATGAGTGCGCAGGTACTCGGGCGCCTTGATGCCGGCGGAGTTGGTGCGGCTCAAGCGGTTCATACGACCGAAGAAGGTTGCCATCGAATCGACGTCGAAGCCGGCCCGGGCGAGGGTCTGGATGCCGACTCGATCGGCCTCGAACTCGTTCGAGCGGGTAAAGTTGATCTGCCGTTGCTGCATCAGCGCAACACCGCCCAGCACCGCGGCCTGGGTGGCGTCGCCGCTGTTGCTGCTGGCCCCAGCAAGGATGGCACCAACCATGCCGAGCATGATCGGGATCTGGTCCAGCTTGGCGCCCTCCAGCCGGCGGGCGATGTGCTGCTGGGTGACGTGGGCGATTTCATGCGCGATCACCGCCGCCACTTCGCTCTCGCGCTCGGCTTCGAGGATCAGTCCAGTATGCACCGCAACCACCCCACCGGGCGTGGCAAAGGCATTCACGACCGGGATGTTCAGCATCACGAAACGGAAATCGACGCCGGGCCGATTGGCCGCCTCGACCAGCCGGAAGGAAAGGGTTTCCAGGTATTCAACCAGCAGCGGATCTTCCACGACCAGTTGATAGTGACGCAGCTGGCGCATCAGCTCACGGGCGTAGGCACGCTCGTCCTCGCGCGACAGTACCGAACCGGCCGAGCTGCCGAAGTCGGGCAGCCGGATCTCGTCGGTCTGGGCCAGTACCGTCGGCAGCCACAGGCAGGCCAACAGCAACAGTATCCTTGGTCCGGGGTGCGAGCGCACAGATTTCATGTCATCCATGGTCCTTAGTTCTATCATGCGGTCCATCAGCACAGTATGAATGGCACCGCGGGTGAGCGCGAAGTGCGGTGGGCTCGGTCACTCCAGCCCAAGCGCAGCCTGTGGTGCTCAGACCTCCAACCTCAACCCGAGAGTGAATCCATGGCCACTGTCGAAATCTATACCAGCGCCCTGTGCGGCTACTGCCAGGCGGCCAAGCGGCTGCTTGACAGCAAGGGAGTCACGTATGAGGAAATCCGGGTCGATCAAGTTGCCGGCAAGCGGGAAGAAATGGTCGAGCGCTCGCGCCGGCGCTCGGTACCGCAGATATTCATCGGCCAGACCCACATCGGTGGTTTCGACGACCTGGACCGGCTGAATCGCAACGGCGGCCTTGATCCGCTGCTGGAGGCATCGGAATGAGCCGCGCACAGGAGTTTGCCGCTTATCGCCAGCGCATGAATGAACGCATCCTGGCCGAGGAAAGCCAGGTCGTGCGCCGCTTCTTCGCCCTCGATCGTCAGACTTATGCGGAAGGACCGCATCTGCCACTGCAGACCAAGGAACTGCTCGGGCTGGTGGCATCGCTGGTGCTGCGCTGTGACGACTGCGTCAGCTATCACCTGGCGCAGTGTCGCAAGGCTGGACTGTCAGTGGCCGAGATCTTCGAGGCGATGGGCGTAGGGCTGGTCGTCGGTGGTTCGATCGTGATCCCGCACCTGCGCCGGGCAGTCGACTTCCTCGATGAGCTGGAGCGGGCTGGCGAGGCGACCGACGCCTGAGATCAGCGCGCTCAGGCTGTCCGGCGGCCGCGCACTATCGCCCCTGCTTTCCGTAGCGAAATCCCGAAAGCACGATGAATCACTCGTCCAGCCGCAACAGCCGGAAATTGCCCTCTGCGTTGCGCAGTTCCTTGAAGCCGTTGTTGTCCAGGGTCGCGGCGCGGGCGTTGGCGACAAACAGGCTGCAACTGGTCGGCGGCTGATCGATCTGCTCGATGACCTCTCCGCAATCCACAATGACTTCGGTGCGAGCGTCCTCCAGTCGCAAATGACCGACGCCCAGAGTCGGAGCGGCGACCAGATTGACCACCGTGCCACTGCCGCTCTCGCGTCCCAGATCAACCAGTACCCACTTGCCGGCCAGGCTCGCGGCCGATGCACTGGTGCGGAATCCGAAGCGCACCAGCGACACCGGCTGCACCCTGACTTCGGCCAGTACGCCACCGTCCACGGCCTCGCTGAACCAGGCTTCGGCTCGGCCGTTGTCGAGGAAGGCGACATCGATGTTGCCGAAGGCGATCATGTCGCCAGGTGGACGATACTCACCAAACAGCTGCTGGCCTCCGACGATCTCCAGCAACTCGCCGCGGTAGCTGCGGCGATCGCTGGGGCCGGCGGAGAAATACCAGCGTGGCTGGCCGAGGCTGTCGTAGTAATAGGCGATCAGCGCGATCGCGCCGTCCTGGTGTTCGAGGTTGAAGCCCACGCCGCTGCCACCGGTGGCAAACCGGCCGGCGCGGTCGGCAACCCAGAAGCCGGCTTCCGGTTCGACCTGCTCGTTGCGGTCGGCCACCGTGAGCAAGGCAAAGGCGATATTCCGGCTGCCGGACCCGTCGCTCAGCTCGACGTGAACCGGAAAGCTGCCGGCCACATTGATCGTGCCGATTGCCGCGGTCAGATCCACATCAATCGTGTAGGGTGTGATGGCCTCGCCACAGATCACGTCGGTCGGCCGCTGCAGGCGTACACGCAAGCTGCCCTCGGCGAAGCTCACACCGGTAAACTGGGCGCCGCAGGTATCCGGCATCTGACCCTGCAGGCGGAGCGAGATGGACTCGCCTGGCGCCGGGTCGGGCGGATCGAAGCTCAGCTGGTGCCAGGGTGCGGCGGCCATCAGGCCGCCTGCATGGGTCAGGCCGAGCATGCAAATGCCACCAATCAGTGTTCGATTGATCATGATCAACTTGTCTGGTGGGAGATCAGGGCTTAGTTTACGCGCCTTTACGACGCCCCCGCCAGCGCGCTGGCGGGTGAGCGACCACAAGGTGTGACGCAGACAACGTGGGAGAGGGATGTTGAGCGGCAAGACCAACAGTCAGACAGTGGTGGTCATTCGTGGTGACGGCATTGGACCTGAGATCGTCGACGCGACCTTGCAGGTACTTGATGCCTGCGATGTGGGACTGAGCTATGAGTTCGTTGATGCAGGCCTGGTCGCCTTCGAGCGTACTGGCGAATTGCTGCCGGCGCCCACACTGGAGGCCATCGGTCGGCGCCGGGTCGCGCTGAAAGGACCCTTGACCACGCCGGTGGGCGAGGGCTTCTCGTCGATCAACGTCGAACTACGCAAGCGCTTTGATCTGTATGCCAACGTGCGCCCGGCCAAGTCCCTGCCCAACACGAAGGCGCGCTATACCGACGTTGACCTGATCACGGTGCGCGAGAACACCGAGGGCGCTTATCGCAGCGAGGGCCAGACCCTGTCGGCCGACGGCGAGGTGGCGCAGTCGATCATGCAGATCACCCGCCGCGGCTCCGAGCGCATCGTCCGCTACGGATTCGAACTGGCGCGCCGGCTTGGCCGCAAGCGGGTCGCGATCATCCACAAGGCGAACATCCTGAAGGCGACGTCCGGCCTGTTCCTGCGCACCGCGCGTGAGGTGGCGAAGGAATTCGACGATCTGGAAATCAGCGAGCTGATCGTCGACAACGCCTGCATGCAGCTGGTGATGGATCCGTCACGTTTCGACATGCTGGTGACCACCAATCTGTTCGGCGACATCATCTCCGATCTGGTCGCCGGCCTGGTTGGTGGCCTGGGTGTCGCACCCGGCGCCAACATCGGCGCCGATGCATCGATCTTCGAGGCGGTCCATGGCTCGGCGCCGGACATCGCCGGCAAGGGCATCGCCAACCCCACCGCACTGATCCTGGCCGCCGCACTGATGCTCGATCACCTCGGTCACGCCGACGCCGCCAACCGGGTCCGCCAGGCGATCTTCGACACGCTGAGCGCGAAGGACCGCCTGACCGGCGATCTGGGCGGCAGCGCCAAGACGGCGGACTTCGGGCGGGCGTTGGTGGAGAGGCTACGGTAGGAGAGCAGTTCCAGTTCCAGTTGAGAGCTTGCAAATCCCACAAGTCTGCGCCGATGGCTTCCACCAGAGCACGCCCCCAGTACGGACTTGGAAAAGCGAAGAGCTGATTGACCACAAAGGTCACAAAGGAAGCGCTTTCAAGATTGCAGCGCGCCCGAACACAGTGGGTACCCTTCGCCATTCCGAGCCCTGGGGCCAGCTCTCGCTCTGCTCTCCTTTGTGTCGTTTGTGTCCCTTGTGTTGAATGCTCTGGCTCTGGGTATTGCGCCAACCCAGCAACAGGTCCATCGTTACCCCGGTCGCAACTTGGGGAGAGGATGTGATGGACGTCAATGTGCTGGATCTGTGGATGCCGGTTCTGCTCGGCGCGGTGCTGGCCTGGATCGCGAGCGCGCTGATTCACATGGCGCTGAAGTATCACAACAGCGACTACCGCCAGTTGGCCAACGAGGACGAGGTGGCCGCCGCCATCCGCAATGGCGCGCCGGCGCCGGGGATCCATTCGATCCCCTTCTGCGCCGACATGTCGCAGATGGGCGAGCCGGCGATGCAGGCGAAGTTCAACACCGGCCCGGTCGCATTCGTTACAGTATTTCCCAACGGCATGCCGGCGATGGGCAAGCTGGTCGGCCAGCAGATCGTCTATTTCCTGGTGGGCTGCGTGCTGATTGGCTGGGTTGCGACCCTTGCGCTGCCGGCCGGTGCCGAGTATCTGCACGTGTTCGCCTTCGTCGCGCCCGTCGGATTCCTCGCCTTTGGCTGGGCGGTGGTGCCGTTCTCGATCTGGTACGGCCATCCATGGTCGACCACAGCCAAGTATCTGTTCGATGCGCTGGTCTACGGGCTGATCGTTGCCGGCTGCTTCGGTTGGCTGTGGCCGGCGGCCGGCTGACGGACGTACGTTGCTGGCAAGCCCTGCCCGAAACCGCAGGCGATGGCGCAGCTGTCCCATCACACCTTGACGCGGATCTGCCGGGCTGGCTGGTAGCTGATGCCGTGCTTTGGGTGCGCAGCACCCTTTGGAGTGCGATGCTCCGCATCGCTTTGGATGCTCTTGGCCAGGGCGGGGCGAAAATGGGTGGAATGACTGCAGCCGGGTTCAGTCCCGGCGCGCCGGGCCCTCAGCCCGGCGCCCAGGCTTTAGTCCAAGTCGCTGAGCCTCTCGTTCTCTTTACTCGCCTTCCCCCTGCGGTGCTGGCGCGCTGAGCAGCGTCAGCGGGGTTTCGACGGGTCGGGCGAAGCTGCCGCCGGTGGGGCCCTGGAAGCTGACCGCGAAACCGAGCTGGTTGCCCGCCGCCAGATCTTCCTGCGCAGGCGTAGCCAGAGTGGGCGTGAACTCGCCAGCGTTGACGTCATCAAATGGCGTGCTGGGGCAGGTCCGGCAGTAGCCGCGACGCTCGAAGAACTGCAGCGGCTGCCCAGGCTGATAATCCTCTGTCTGGGCATAGCCCCAGCGCCCGCGGCCGCTGGCATCGGGGTAATAGAGCAAGGCGAACAGCAATTCGCGGTCGTCGGCGCGGCGGGCAGTGGCAACCGAAACGCCCCAGCCCTGGTCGGCCTGGCCGCCATACCAGGTGCCGGTCAGGTCCGGCGTCAGCCGGCTACTTGCGCCGATCAGTGGCTCCATGCACCAGTTGCCGGTGCTGCCGTCGATCGACCAGGTGAAGGCTGCCAGCGCTTCAGTGCCGCGGCGGTCAATGCCATCATCGCACGCCGATGATTCGCCGGCACGGTTGAAATCCAGCCGCAACTGACCGCTCCGGGTCGGGTCGGCACGCTGCGGCGGAAACCGGCTCGCGTCGTATCCATAGCTGACCATCGAATCGCCGAACTCATTGACGTCGGCCAGGAACACGCCGTCGACCAGCGGTCCGACGGCGAGAAACCACTCCGGTGCACCGCTTTGGTCGTAGCTGTAGAACAGCAAGGAATAGATGTCATAGCCTTGGGCATTGGTGAACACCCGCTGGAAGTCGATTCCGTGACCCGGCCGGTTCCGGTCCAGCCACTGACCGGCCAATGGCGTGTCGTAGCTCGGCATGGTGGTCGGTGTGGAGCGCCAGCCGACCGCATTGAGCATCGGCTTGGTCAGTCTCAGCTCGCGGTTGCCCTCCTGCCCCGTGGAGGTCGGGACCATCAGGTCACCACGGTAGGTCCGATCGATGTGAGACAGCGTGGAACCTGGCTGGAGTTCGGCCGGGGCAAACATCCGCACTCCCGGCTCGCCAGTGCGAGGCCGATTGAATTCGGAGGCGACCGCCTCGGGCTCGATCCACTGCAGCTTGTTGATACTGGTCATTGCGCCGGCGCGCTCGGCGTTGGAGAGCCGGCTGAAGGGCACGCCTGCACCGCTGCGGGTATCGACGATCTGACGGCTGTAGATGTCATCACGGCCCAGCAGTTTGGATCCGACCGGGCGGCTGCCGCTGCCGACCTGGACCAGCGAAAGGAAGCCCAGGCCATGACTGATTTCGTGCATCGCCACGCCAATGAAATCGATCGCGCCGATCGGCGGCGGATTGAGGCCGTAATAGAAGCGCGTGCCACCGAGCACGTTACCTTGGTCGATGCGGCTGTTGAAGGTGATGGTCAAATCGACGCGCGAGTTGCAGGGGCCACCGGCGATGCGGCAAAAGCTGGTGCCCGCCAGTTTCGAGCTGGGCGCGGCGGCATACCAGGCATGCGATTCCGGCAGGAAGGTTTGGCGCAGGCCGGGTTTGCCGTCGTTGTCGAAAAGGCTGGGGTCGTTGATGAACAATCCTTCCGGCGCGGCAACCGCGATCACCGCACTGGTGTCGTCGGCGTCCAGCGCTTCCCAACAGGCGCGCACCACGATGGGAGCTTCGGACTGAAAGGACTGGGCAATCCGCCTGACCGCATCGAGCGCAGCCAGTCGCCGCTGCTCACCCAGGGTTGCTCCCGGGTTGCCCGGTGCGTTGACCGGTGGCGCGGTCGAATTCCAGGGCGCAAGGTCGCAGACGCAGCCCGGACCGTCGAACTGGGTACAGCCGAGATTGAAGCGGACTCCGATCGACGCGTCGGCCGGCGCTTCGTCGCTGCGCAGGTCGGCGCGCAAGGTCGCCTCGACCGGGACACCGGAGAAGTTGACGACGGCAACATGCCAGCGGCCGGCCGTGCTGGGCCGACTGCCATGCTCACCGATCACGACAAACTCATTGTTGCCGAAGCTGATCGACTGGTAATGGGAGTGGTCGGCCAGCCAGGCGAAAACCGCTTCGGCACCGGCCGGCACCAGGCCGTAGCCGTTGCGGTCGGGAAAGGGCTCGCCGTAGCGGATGAACATGTCGATGTCGGTGTTGCCGGTCGGCGTGCCACCCAGTTCGATCCGGAACTTGCGCGTGCCTTGCGGGATGTCCACATAGAAGTCGTTGCTGAACCCGCCGGCCGGGATGGTGAAGCTGACCGCCTGGCCGTCGCTCAGCGCGATCTGCTCGGCCGCGAATCCGTGCTGGGCGGAGGAGACCGTGAGCAGCGCCAGACAGAACGTCGCAAGAATGCGCACTTCAAGGCCTCTGCAAATGAACGCCGAAGGACGGCAGTGACTTGAGTCGCTCGTGCTCCACGCTGTCGCAATCACTCCGCAGGCGGCCATCCGGCAGTCGCGTCAGCCTGGTTTCGAAGCGGATCGGCGCCGGCCGGGCAAGTTGCTTGTGGAAGGTCTGGCCGACCTTGGGCTGATGATCGAAACGGTGAAATTCCGGGCTGACCGGAACCGGCGCTGCGGCCAAACTGGCTGCCAGCAACAGACTGGGTGTCATGATGAAGGTCCACACTGGTGTGTCGGTGATTCTCGCACGCTCGGAGCGCTTCGCGTTTGCTTGGTCCCCGCGATCATCGGAACTGCGTCTGCTTGTCAACGGATAGTTGTCGGTGTGTTGCAAAATCACCACACAATCTGGTTAGTGTTGCGTATTGACCTACATGTTGCTTCTGCGCTAATCTGTTGTTGGCTTGAAGCAACACTCCAGCTTCGGGTC
>DAIMJK010000001.1:0-56791 GCA_036722245.1 Lysobacterales bacterium | reverse complement strand
AGTTCATCACGCAGGTGCTCGAGGCCTTGATGCCCATCTTGTGCTCGATCGAGCCGCAACTCACGGCATTCGGCCCACCCATCTGGCCATCCTTGCCGACCTGGAACTTCGGCACCACGAACATGCTGATGCCCTTGGTGCCGCTGGGTGCGTCGGGCAGCCGGGCAAGCACCAGATGGACGATGTTCTCTGACAGGTCGTGCTCGCCGCCGGTGATGAAGATCTTGGTGCCGGAGATCGCGTAGCTGCCGTCGGCCTGTGGCTCGGCTTTGGTCCGCAGAAGGCCCAGATCGGAACCGCAATGCGGTTCGGTCAGGCACATCGTGCCGGTCCAGCGACCGTCGATGATCGGCCGCAGGAAGGCTACGCGCTGCCATTCCTCGCCGTGATGCTTGAGCGCCTCGGTGGATCCGTGGGACAGCAATGGATAGCAGCCCCAGGACAGGTTGCAGGAATCGATCATCTCCTTCACCGCCACACCGACTGACTCGGGCAGGCCCTGACCGCCGTACTGCGCCGGCGCGGTCAGCCCGCTCCAACCGTTCTCGACAAACTGGTCGTAGGCCGCCTTGAAGCCGGCAGGGGTGCGCACCACACCGTTGTCGAAGTGGCAGCCCTCGGCATCGCCACTGCCGTTGATCGGCAGCAGGACCTGCTCGCAGAACTTCGCCCCTTCCTCGATCACCGCATCGATCAGATCCTCGGTTGGCGGGTCGTCGGAGAAACTCGCGTAGGTCTCGCTGACCTTGAGGATTCGGTGCAACACGAAACGCATGTCTTCGCGCGGGGCGGTGTAGTGCATGACGATTCCTGCAGTGGTCGGGACAGGGCGCTAGCTTGCCACGATACGCGTGAGTATGGATGAAGGGCGGGGCTGAGCGGGGCGATTCAAACTGATGTTTCCGCGCCCAGCGGAGCAATTGGAGGAGTAGGGTCGTACTCGTACTCAGCGTTGCGGTACTCGATTCTGAGTTTTCAGCTTGTGGGTTGGATCAGGACGCTTCCCGCAACCTCAGCTCACAGCCCTTATCCGCAAATTTCTGTCAATCCGCGCCCGCGCTCTCCCAAGAAGTGCTGGCCTTTGCCTCATGATTGGTTTCGTGAAGTACTTCTCCCACGCCCATCCGGATGCCGGCAACATGCACGGGAACGCATTTTTCCATCCCTCCGGCGGCCAAAGCCGGTCGTGAACGCTCAGGTGGCCTTGCTGGACTTGGACCTGCTCGTGCCGATGCGCGCGATGCAAGTTGGCGCGACCACACTCGATGCCTTTGCGCTTGGACTGGTGGTGTCGTCCGCGCGCATGCGGCTGTCTGCGATGAAGGCTGCGCTGAGCGATCCGGATCGCATGTTCATACTGGCGCATGCCTTCAAGGGTGTCAGTGCGACTTGCGGTCTTGGTCGGCTGGCGAGTGCCCTACAACGTCTCGAAGATGCCGCTCGTCAAGGATCGGGGATCTCGGAAGCCCTGGCAGATGTGGAAGCGACCACGCTCGAGAGTATGCGTGCCGTCGACGACTATCTTGCCCCTAGCCCGGCGGTTCGGTTCAAGCCTGTTCCGAACTCATAGCGGCACGCTGGATCTGACGATGATGACGCGCCGATGCAAGCAACATGATCCAGCGGCTAAGCTCGACCGGCTTTTGCAGCCACTCGTCAACGCCAGGCGGCAGCAACTCGGGCGCAGCGTGCCCCGAAACGACGGCAATCCTGGGTACCGCGGCATCGGAGCATTGTTGCCGGTATTCCCAAGCAACAGCTGCACCGTTGGTTTGCGTCAACTCATAGTCGATAATCAGCAGATCCCACGCGGCGGGGTCTGGGTCGGCCATGAGCGTGTCGGGCCCGGCAAAGATCGCGACACTGGCCCCCAGGTGACTCAGGACTTCTTGATACATCTGCAGCATGTCCGGATCGTCGTCGACCGATGCCACGCGCAGTGGAGTGCCCACCAGATCCGGTTCGCCCGTTGAATCCGCAGCGGGCGCATGGGTGCTGCTGTTCGGATCCATTCCGGGTGCTGTTGCCTCGTCTGCGGTCGCGGCCTTCGGCGCGCGTTGCACGCTCAGCTCGAATCCAAAACTCGCGCCCTGACCAAGGACGGACTGTACCCAAAGCTTCCCACCCATCAGGCTGATCAGTTCGTGCGATATCGCCAATCCCAGACCAGCGCCGGCCTGATGCCGATGCCCGGCGGCACCCTTGCGGAAAGGCTCGAACAGGTGACGTGACTCAGCTTCAGTCATGCCGGGACCGGAATCGTCTACCCTGAAACTGATCTGGTGCCGTTCTGTGGATTTTCGATCCGGCACACAGTCTGCGCTCACTCGTACTCCACCGGACTCTGTGAACTTGAGACTGTTGCTCACCAGATTGACCAGTACTTGCATCAGACGGGTTGAATCAAGTATCAGGTCCGTTGGCATCTGCCGAGACTGTGTCAGGTTCAGCCGCAAGCCTTTTTCGCGCGCCAGCGGTTCGTATAGTGAGACCAGGTCACGCAGTACGGCCGATACGTTCGTGGGGCGCGGCTCCAGTCTCAGCTCGCCGGCCTCAAGCCGACCCCGGTCGAGCAGGTCCTGTGCCAGCTTTTCCATGTGCCGGGCGCTGCCCTCGATCACCTTGATCATGCGCGCCTCGCGCGCTGGTAGAGCTGACTTGCCCAGCAGTTCGGTCAGGCTCAGCACGCCACTGAGTGGATTGCGCAGCTCGTGGCTGGTTTGCAGTAGTGCACGTTGACGAATGCCCAGCGCCGTCCGCAGGCGCACATTCCAGCGACGCTGGGCGAGATAGAGCGTGATCAGCGCCAGTAGCAGCAGAAATGCCACCATACTCAGCGCGAAACTGAAGCGCAGCCGCTGCATGGCGCTGAGATGCTGCTGCTCGGCGAGTGCAGCACTTGATTCCAGCCTCAGGATCTCCAGTTCCTGCTCCGCATACCGAAGTCGGTCCTCGAAACTGTCACCGGCCGATGCACGATCACGCAGACTGATCTGATCATTCAGGTCCAGGTACCTTCGCAACCGCTCGCCGAATTCCCCTCGATCCTGCCGAATTCGGAGCAAGGTCCCCAGCGCCCGCTGTTCGTCGCGAATCAGGCCGAGGGAACTGAAGGCATCAATGGCGCGCGACAGGCTTTCATGTGCGGCCAAGGGTTCGTTCAATTGCATTAAGGCCATGCCGCGAACCTCAAACGCCAGTCCAGCCAGCTGGCTGTTGTGCAGCAGTGCCGACTCGGTCTCGATGATGTCCGCCGCGCGCAACTGTGTTGTCGTGTCCTTCTGTACGTGTGCCAGTCGGGCCACTTCCAGTTCAATCTCGGCGCGCAGTTTGGGGTCATCGACCTGCAGCAACAGGTCTCCAGCTCGGCGCAAGGACTCGCGCGCTTCGGGCAACTGACCGATCACGATCATCGCCTTGGCATGATTCCGCAATAGACGAACTTGCATAGGCAGCGCTTCGGTTGGTCCAAGATTTGCCAGTCCGCGCCGGGCGTAGTCTGCGGAACTGATATGTTTGCCCAATCGATAGCTCAGAGACGAGTAGGCCAGATCGATGTCTGCACTAAGCTCCGAAGCGGGGGATGCCTTCAGGGCGAGCTCGGCCCGGCCCAATGTCCGTTCGCCACGAGAGAAATCACCCAGGGCGATCTGTCCACGCGCCTGGGCGATCAGCCCGCGAGCCTGGAGCAGCGGCTTGGCCGCCTGCAGCGCGTACTTCGTGGCCTCCTCCCCGGCTTGCTTCTGGCAAACCCAATTCGCCATGACTCGGCAAGCGTTGGCCTCGACCAGATACAGCAAGGCCAGCTGTTCCGGATCGCTTCTCATGCGCGCAGCCTGCTGCAGTTCAGGCAATTGCTTCAGGACGGTATCCGGTTCGGCTAGTGCGGCGCGTTCCAGGGGATGTCGCGGCAGGACGGAAGATTCCACATCGGCCGGGTTTCCCTGCGCGAACGCGGCTTCTGCTGCCGCGATCTCCAGGCAAGCGAACAGCAAGAGGATCAGGAGGACCGGAATGCACACGAGAGCGACCAGGCTGCTGAACCGAGCGGCGGCAGGGGTCGACGAGCAAGTGGGTGCATCAACCGGAGGAGTGTTTTTCATTTTCGCCTGGTTTGCTCCATCCGGGCCGCCAGCGCAACGGGAGCTTGGAATCCAGACGAGGATCGCATTCATTTGCGCTGACGGATGCCCAAGGATTGTAAAATCTCTATCGTCGGTTTAGGGAAGTTCACATTTTCCGCAGTGGCGCTTGACCTTTGGCGCACCAGTTGTTGGATAACATCGCGGTCGGCTTGGGGTGGTTTCGCAGGCCCATACGACTCTCGGAGCCCACCGTGTCCAACGAGCTTGGGGGCCGCCCCCATCTGGGGCAACTCTATCGCAAGCGCGTCGTGGCCGTTGGCTTGTTGCTGGTTGCCAGTGCCAATCTCGTGTTTGCATTGATGCGCTGGCTGCATCAGCAGTGGTCGGGTCTCGCCACGCCCTGGTGGGTCAACGCGATTGCTGCCCTGGCCCTGGCGAGTCTGTACTTGTGGTATCAGCGTCGCCCATATCAGCGAGCGTCCGTCGCAATTCACGTGGCTGCGTCAGTGGCGGTGGTCGGGCTGCTCATCCCGTTGGCCTATGGCTATGTTTCGTCGGTCTGGTGGCTCAGCCTGATTGCAGTTGCCATGCTGATGGCTGCGCGGCGGAGTGCGGCGGTCTTCTGGTGTTGCTTGATCATGCTCCTGGTTGGTGCCCTGACCGTCTGGCTGCACCTTTATGGCGGGGTTTCGCGTTTGCCGTCTGAGCCGATGCCCGAGACGATGGCATCCGCACTGGGCTTTGCGTTGATCTCCAGCTGCCTGGCCTTGAGCTTTCGTCTGGTCGTGCTTCGCCAGGCACAGCTGCTGCGTCGGCAGGGTATCGAGTTGACCGCCTCGAACCAGGCCAAGGATCGCTTCCTGCGCCACATCAGTCATGAACTGCGTACCCCTTTGCACGGCATCCTGGCACTGACCGATCAGGTTCTGGCCCAGTCCCGGTTTGCCGACCACAGACGCCAGTTGCTGGGTGCCCACAGGGCTTCCGAGGTCCTCTTGCGCCATCTCGAAGACCTGTTCGAGTACGCTGCCGAACCGACCGCTCACATCGCCATTCTGAACCCTGCGCCGCTGTCGATAAGGAGCACGCTGAGGAGTGTGCTCGATGTGGTTGACAAGGAGGCGGCACGCAAGGGATTGCGGCTGTGTCTGCGAGTGGATCAGGATGTCGTCGATCATCGCTTGGGTGACGCCGTTCGGCTTGCACAACTGGCGCTAAAGCTCGTTTCCAATGCGGTGCGCTTCACTCGCGAGGGGCAGGTCGAAGTGGAGCTGTCGGTCTGGTCGCAGCAGCCCGGCGGTGTGCAGCTTTGTGTTCGCGATACCGGAATCGGAATCGCCGAAGATGCGCAGGAATTGATCTTCACTGCCTTTCATCGGACTCAAGCCGGCAAGGCTGGTGAGCCCGGTGGCCTCGGTCTTGGCCTGGCGATCGCGCAACGCCTCGCGCATCTCATGCAAGGGTGCATCACGGTCGAGAGCCGACTGGGATTCGGAAGCTGCTTCCTCGCCCGCATGGTCGTTCCAGAGTGTCCTGATACTGCGCTCGAGCAAGCACGATCCCGCATGACGACGGCGGCAAAGCGGCCAACCCCGATCCGCATACTCGTATGCGATGACGATGCAGTCTGCCGGATCATACTTGGAGATGGTTTGGCGGCGGCAGGCCATCAGGTCACTGTGGCCGAGGATGGTTTGCAGGGTTGGTCGCTCTGGCAACAGGCACGTTACGATGTGGTACTGACGGATCTGGAAATGCCGCAGATGGACGGTCATGAGTTGTTGCGTAGAATCCGTGCTCGTGAGTCGCCGCAAGGGCTGCAACGAACCTCGGTCGTGGCGGTCAGCGCGGGGCGCAACTTGGAAGCAACCGCGATGAGGATCAACGAAGCGGCGTTCGATGGTTTTCTGCGCAAGCCCTTTCTCATCAGGGATGCGCTGGGTTTGCTTGAACAAGTTCGAACCTCGCTGGCGCAGCGAACGGACCGCCAGAGTGATTGAGTCATGAGCGCGCAAGGCCATGGAGCCATGCCAGATCCCGGGGCAGGGAGGCCAGCGGTGGCGCAGCTGCCCGCCTCGGTGGAGTCTCACCTGCGCGCGCGGCTGATCGACAATGCCCGGCCGCTCGTGTTCGTTTGCGATCTCCAGGCTGGAGAGCATCGGTTTCGCTTGTTGGCCGGCGCACCGGCGTACTACGGCCACAAAGTCAGCGAGCTGGCGCAACTTTACGCGTTCATTGATGCCTTGCGGGTCGGTCGGGAATCGTCTTCAACGAGCTACTGGCCGTTGGTTGAGCTGCCCGGCGGTCATCCGGCCAACGTGCACTGGTTCAGCGATGCGATGCACGAGTATGTCATCTTTACCGACGCCGACTTGTGCGATGCCGAACTACGAGGCGTGCTTCCGGCGTCTTCGGTCAGCCCCTGGATTCTTGCTCAGCTGGCCGCGGACGTCGAGTCGGTCATCCAAGGTCAGGCCGAGCAGAAGGGGCTGGACTTCACGGTCGAAGTGATCGATCCAGCACGAAGGCCGCTGACGCTGGATCGGATCCGGCTGCAGCGAGTTCTCTGCAATCTGGTCAGCAATTCGGTGCGCTATACCCGCATCGGCATCGGCAGCGTCCGCGTGCGCATGCAGCTGCAAGAAGCGGCCTTGCAACTGGAAGTGCACGATACCGGCGCGGGCATCGACCCGAGCTATCACGACAGCATCTTTGAACCGTTCAATGACGGGGCGCAGCGGAGTCGGCTTGGGGCGGGTCTGGGCTTGTCCATTGTCAAGGCGTTGGTGCAGGAGATGGGCGGGGCAATCGAGCTGCTTTCCGAGCCCGGCGCCGGCACGTCGGTTTCGGTACTGATCCCCATTCCGGCTACAGCTGTTGGTGTCTGCACAGGCTGCGCCGCCAGCGTGTTGCCTGGCTCCCACAGCGCGCGCGTTTTGGTCATCGACGATGACCCCACGGTCACCGAGCTGCTGGGCCTGATCATCGAATCTGTCGGGCTGGAAGTGCACACGAGCAACGACCCATCCTGCGCCGTCGCACTGATGCAGCAATGGGATCCCGGACTGATACTGGTCGATAAGCGCATGGGGGCCTGGGATGGCGTCAGCCTGATCCGGCAGTTCAAAGATGCCGGGTTCGTTGGCTACTTGGTCATGGTCAGTGGTGACAACGGCGAGGAAGTAAGGTCCGCCGCGGCTGATGCCGGCGCAGATCTTTGTCTGTCCAAACCACTCGATGTGGCCGCATTGAAGCGGTTGCTGCGCCGATTTCTGAGAACCGACGGGCGGGAACCTCAGTCTGGACATGGACAAGCTTGAAGGGTGAGATAAGATCCTCGTGGCTTCCCTGAAACGGCAGAGGCATCGTTGGCGAGCATAGCCCTTGTTGAGGACGATCAACTTCAAGCGGAGTTGTACCGTGGCATTCTGGAATTGGCCGGCCACAAGGTTGCCGTTTTCCAGGCTGTGATCGATTTCCGGCGCGCGCTTGCCAGGGGCGGTTTTGATCTGCTCGTGCTCGACTGGATGTTGCCGGACGAGTCGGGCGTTGATGTCGTGGGATGGCTCAGGTCGTCGGCCTACGCAGCGGTTCCGGTGTTGATGCTGACCATGCGCGATCAGGAACTGGACGTGCTGACCGCTTTCGAGAGCGGCGCCGACGACTATCTCGTCAAGCCGACCAATCGCGCCATGCTGCTGGTGAGGGTCAATGCCCTGCTCAGGCGCGGCGGGCTAGCCGAGGTCGGACCCTTGACGGCGCATCCGCCCTATGCGATCGACACGCGACGGCGCGTGGTTCAGATCCACGGTGATCAGGTCGAACTGACAGAAAAGGAGTTCGATCTTGCCTCTGCTCTGTTTCGACGTGCCAACCTGATGGTCAGCAGGGATCAGTTGCTCAGTGAAGTCTGGCGTATGCCTGCGGGCGTCGAGACACGCTCGGTGGACACCTATGTCAGTCGCCTTCGCAAGCGGCTGAGACTCGATGGCAGCCACGGCTGGCGCCTGCGGACCATCTATCAGCACGGCTACCGACTCGAGCAGGTGGACCTGGAGAGCTGACAGCTTGGACCGGTTGCCCGGGCCAGGCTTGGAAGCGGCTGCTCAAGTCAATTCTTGTGAAAGCGGCTTTACCGGCCATGCCTGCATGGTTCATTGTGCGCTCTGTCGCGATTCGGATTCCTCAGATGCTCGCTCACCACGGGCGTCAGAGATTGCGTTCGTTCGCCGCGCCCGGAGTGGGGCACCTCAACAGTTCTCGCCAACATGGAAGCCATCATGCCCAAAGCACTCATTGTCGACGATTCACCCACAGAGCTGGCCAACCTGTTGAACATCCTGACCGGGGCGGGATGGCAGGCAGTCACCGCGTCCAATGGCAATGAGGCCGTCGCCAAGGCGCTCAGCGAGAAGCCCGGTCTGATCCTGTGCGACATCATCATGCCGGACATGGACGGTTTCGAGGCCTGTCGGCAGTTGCAGGCGAACGCGGATACGAAGGCCATTCCGGTCGTTTTCGTCTCCAGCAAGAACCAGAAAGCGGATCACCTCTGGGCCAAGATGCAAGGCGCGAAGGCCTTGATCGGCAAGCCCTACGATGCATCCCAGATTCTTGACGCGCTGCGCACGTACGCAGGTTGATCTCAATCGCATGCAGGCCACAGCCATGAGATCTTTCGCGATACTTGCCATCATGCTGCTCGTTCTGGCGGGGTGCTCCAATCAGACGGCGGAGCAGGCCCAACAGGGCGAAGCAACTACCCCGGCGCCCGCCAAGACTACGTTCAGAGTTGCTTGGTCACGCTATCCGGGTTGGGAGCCATGGGGGCATGCGCAGCGCTCGGGAATTCTCAAGCGCTGGGCCGATCAGCAAGGCATTCGGGTCGACATGGTCTATGTCGACAGTTATCTCGAGTCGATAGAACGTTACAGCAAGGGCGAGTTTGACGGTTGCGCCATGACCAACATCGACGCACTGACCATCCCCGTTGCGGCGGGGTTGGACTCAACCGCATTGATCATCGGCGATTACTCCAACGGCAACGATGCACTGGTCATGCGGGGTGCGGGGAGCTTCGCTGAACTGCCCGGCATGGAGGTCCTGCTTGTACCTTTGTCCGTTTCGCATTACTTGATCGATCGCGCTGCCCAGATCAACGGAATCGAGCTTTCCGGCGTCACGATGATCGAATCAACCGAAGATGACATCGTGAGCGCGTTGGCGGCTCGTGGTCGTGCTGCTGCGGTCACCTGGAAACCGCATCTGGACAGCGCTGCGAGCTTGCCAGGGACGAATGTACTGTTTGACTCCTCAGCCATTCAGGGCGAGATCCTCGACTTGATGGTGATTCGCACGGATTCGCCACCGCAATTGCGAACGGCGCTGGTCGGCGCCTGGTACGAGACCTTGGCGCCATTGACGAGCACAGACCCACAAGTGAAAGCCAGCGCGCTCGATGCAATGGCGCGGGATTCTGGCGCAACTGCTGATGAGTACGCGGGGCAGCTGGCGACCACGGCTATGTTTTACTTTGCCTGGGATGCTGCCGGGTATGCACGCTCGGGCGCACTCGAGGACGTCATGGGACGGGCGCTGGATTTCGCAGTCCGACATGACGTCTTGATGGCCGCTGGAACCAGTGCTGACGCCGTAGGCATCGCTTTGAGCGACGGTCGGGTCCTTGGCAACGTGGACAACATCAAGCTCCGGTTCGACATCGGCCCGACCCGGCAGTTGTCGCTCGATCGAGCCGAATGAGCCGGTCAGCACCAGCCTGTGGATAAGGTCGCCACCAGCGCCGACGCCGTAGCGGCGATACGTCAGACCTACCCTGGCCCCGAGGGCGTTGACGCACGGCCCACACTGGCCTTGCAGCAGGCGGTTGGCTTGCGGCTTGCGCCAGGCATGCCCTGGCTGGTGGCTCCGACGGGCGCGGTGTGTAAGTACATCAACCATCCGATGCTCGCCGCGCTGCCGAATGTTCAGCCCTGGTTCGTCGGTGTGCATTCGGAGGAGGGTGTGCTTGTGCCCGTGTTCGATTTGATCGGGTGGAGCACGGCGGCGAGCAAAGGCTCAGCCGCAGGGGGCGGGATGACGCTCATCAGCGATGGCGCCTTGCATCTGGGGCTGATATGCCCGGAACCGCCCGTCGTTCTCAGCGTCATGCTCGATCAAGCGGGTCCGGAGTTGCCAGAAGGCGTGCCGGAGTCACTGGCTGACTTTCTGGGTATGGAGGGCCTGCATACCGATCTGGGCGCGGCTTTTTCTTTCGATCCCTTTGCCTGGCTGAAGCAGATCGCCAACTCGGTCCTGCGTCCCGCTTGATCGAAGATTTCGGAAACACTCACCCAAGAGACCGGTTGCAGAAACGCCACTCAACAGAACCGCGACAGGACACGACATGGCAAGTTCAAGCTCATTCTTCAGTTCCATTCGTTTCCGGCTGTTGTCCGGCTCCCTCGGCCTGACAATCATTCCTCTCATCGTCGTCGCCATCGGCATCGGTGCAATCTCGGTGCGGCTGGCAACCAGCGCCATCGAAGAGCGGGCGGCCGAACAGTTGCGCTCGGTGCACAACGTCAAATCACGCGAGGTGCTGAGCTATTTTGAAACCCTGACGGCAGCGGTCAGATCCATGGCATCGTCGACCTCCCTCATCGCAGCGCTGCCTGAGCTGCAAGTCGAAGCTCGCCAACTGACGACTCAACTCGCCGTGCCTACTGCTGAG
Organism: Lysobacterales bacterium; assembly: GCA_036722245.1. Classification (GTDB taxonomy): domain Bacteria; phylum Pseudomonadota; class Gammaproteobacteria; order Xanthomonadales; family SZUA-5; genus JAWLAT01. The sequence goes on along the minus strand of DAIMJK010000001.1, from coordinate 45,976 downwards.
CGAGTGCGCGCTCTGAACGAGTACTACGATGGCGCTTTCGAAGCCGAGTTCGGTCGGCGCAACGCCGGAGCGCGCGCCGGCATGGCCAGCACCATCGACGAGATCGGACCGCTGGCGATCGCGCTGCAGTACCTCTACATTGCACGTAACCCCAATCCGCTTGGAAGCAAGCAGCAACTCATTGCGTCACCGCTGGACCCGACGCGCTACTCCGCGCTGCACGCAAACGTTCAGGCACAGATGGCCGGCTGGATCCGGGAGTACGGCTTTTACGACATCTTCCTGGTAGGTGTCAGCGGCGATCTCGTGTATTCCTACTACAAGGAGCTGGATTTCGGCACAAACTTGCGCGATGGCCCTTGGGCAGATTCCGGAATAGGGCTGGCTTTCGCAGCAGCCGCTTTGGGCGCGGACCCTCGCGGGGTGTTTCTCACCGATTTCGCGCCTTACCGACCGTCCTACGATGACCAGGCGGTATTCTTTGGAGCGCCGCTATTTCAGGACGGCAGGCGGATTGGCGTGCTGATTGCGCAGGCACCCATCGACCGGGTGAATGCGGTGGTCAACTTTGGCGGCGACTGGACGGGATCCGGGCTGGGGCAAACTGGCGAGGCTGTTCTGATCGGCCAGGATGGGAGGCATCGGGCCGACGTCCGGAACGTTACTGTCGACGCTGCGGCCTATGCTGATGCGTTGGTCGTGGCTGGCCATGACCTGGCGCTGGCGCAGAGTGTCGCGGATGCGGGCAGCTCGATTGGCCGAGTCAGGGATCAGTCCGCGCCCGCTCGCGCCGGTCTGGCCGGTACAGTGGGCGCGGGTCGAGCGGTTGATTACCTCAAGCGCGACGTGCTCGCCGCCTGGGGACCGGTTGACGTACTCAATCAGCGCTTCGGCTTCGTGCTCAAGCTTGAGGCGAGCGAGGCTTTTGCCGCGGTCGCCGGCCTGACTCGCCAGATCACCGTCGTTGCGCTCGGGACGCTGGCGCTGCTCGGATTGATCGGCGGCCTGATCGCGCTGATGCTGGCTCGATCGATCAACGATCCGCTGGGCAAGCTGACTGATGTGGTTAATCGGGTGGCGCTGGGAGAACGAGACGCTCGCTCCGGTATGCAGGCACGCGACGAGATCGGGGCGCTGGCGACGGCCTTCGACAACATGCTTGACGAGCGCAATGCGGTGCAGGCTCGTATCGAAGCGGAAAACGAACAGCTGAACAACTCGGTGATCGAGATCATGACCGCGGTGTCCGAATTAGCCAGTCGCGATCTTTCGGTGCGCGTGCCGGTGGCCGAGGACGTCACAGGCGCGGTTTCTGATGCCATCAACATGATGTCGCGCTCGACCGCAATGGCGCTTGGGGATGTGCGGCGGGTGTCCGACGCGGTGTCCGAAGCGACCGCGCAGGTGCGTCAGCGCGGTGACAACGTCGCCCAGGTGGCCAACGCGGCATCAGATCAGGCCACCGCGGCCGCGGCGGAGATCCAGCAGACCGCCGTCGCCTTGCGACTGATGGGTGATCAGGCCGCCAGCGCCAACATGCAGGCCGAACAGGCACTCAAGTCCACTGCTGATGCGCTCGAACTGGTGCGCGGCACAGTGGGCGGGATTTCCTCCTCACGCGATCAGATTCGGGAAACGGAGAAGCGCGTGAAGCGGCTGGCCGAGCGCTCGCAGGAGATTTCCACCATCGTCAGCATCATCGGTCAGATCGCCGAACGTACATCGGTACTGGCACTGAACGCATCAATGCAGGCGGTCGCAGCCGGCGACGCGGGACGAGGCTTCGCGGTCGTGGCGGACGAGGTCAAGCGGCTGGCGGAAAGCTCGCGTCAGGCGACACAGCAGATCGGCACACTGGTCTCTGCGATTCAGGCCGATACCGGTGACACTTTGCAGGCAATGAATGTGACGATCGCGCAGGTAGTCGAAATCTCCCGTCTGGCCGATCGGGCTGGTGGTCAGATGGGTGAGACCCGCGCTGCAACCGAGCAATTGGTGGCGGCCGTGCGCGCGATTGCAGCCAGCGCTCAGGTTCAGAGTGACTCCTCCCAGACATTGCTGGCTCGCGCTTACGAACTGTTGCAGCGTTCGCAGCAAACCATTGACGAACTGGATGCTCAGCGAAGCAGTACTGATCAGCTGGCGGACTCCGCACAGCAGTTGGTGGGGACGGTTGGACAGTTCCGACTGCCCCAGCACACCTGATATTCCGCTGCACAACTCTTGTATCGGGATTCGCAATGACCACCGGCATACCGATCGATTCCCGAACCGAGCTTGCCGCCCGGCTGACTGAGTTGGCGCAGCTGGCGCGGAGCGCGCAGATCGAGGACGGAACGGTGCTACGGCCCGCCTGGCGAGCCAGCGTCGAGGCGCGCCGACTGGCGCAGAGCAACGGCTGGCCGTCCTTCGCCAGGGTCCTGCGTCTGTTTGCTACCGAGTTTGCAGATCTGGCTGGCGCGCAGAGGACCCTGTCCAGCACGCAAGCTGCGCTGCTGGCGAGTTGGTGTAATGGTATCGCATCTCTCCAGACACGGGTTCCGCGTGCCGACGAAATAGAGATTCTGCTCGATGCCTTGCCCTATCTGCCTGCGCTGGAGTCACTTGAGACGGCTGCGCGGATCGAGATTGCCATGGGCTTGCGAGAGGAATTGTCCGCGGGCGTCCGCTCCGAATCAGGCGAAGCACCAGCAGACGCAACAGCAAGGCATGCGGATGCGGATGAGCGGTTGACTTCCGCAGAGCCCGTCGCTGCTGAATCATCGCTTGCCATTACGGCTTGCGTTGCGGTCGAGCCTCCGATCGGGCTTGACGACGATACCGTGGCCATGTTGGCTGAACTGGGCATCGAGCTCGATGATCTGGAACTGGCCGCACTGGCGGCGACGCAGACAGATCCAATGCTGCCCGGGCGTGAACGGGGGGCAAAGACGCTGGAAGCACAAGCTGGCCAGTCCCATGCACTTGCTGGGGAAACATCGGACCCCGGTTTGGGCACAGAGACTGAGCGCCATGACGAGAGAGCCTGGCTCACTGATAACGCCGAGGAACTGTCGGCACGGCGGACGGATTCCGGGCTGGCGTTCGGGCCGATCTGGATCGCACCGGAGGAACTGGAGCTGATGCAGACCGCTTTCGCCGAGCAGTTGTTGCCGGTGGCGCTTGCTTGGGATGCCGCTCTGGATGCGCAGGATCGCGATCGGCTGCGTGACGATGTGGCTTACCAGCTCTCACTGGTAGGCAATGCCTTGGACATGCTTGGGACTCCCGCATTGGCCTCCGTGAACGCCACGCTCCAGCGCATCAGTGATGGCGCGGACGCTGATCCCGAACTAGTGGTCAGGGTGGTTGCCGCGATGCTGAACTATCTTCAGGCGCCAAGTGCCGAAGGTGCCGATACGCTGATAGACGTGTTGGTCGAGACGCCGCTGGCCAGTAGCGGCATCAGCGCGGAGCTGCGTTCCGAGGCAGCGCGGTTGCGCATTGGCCTGGATCCGGCTCGTGCCGCGCAACGCAAGCGCGTGGCTGAAGCGGGCGATCTGTCGTTGCAACCGGCCAGAGATGTGCTGGCCAATGTGCTCGAAAGCATGCTCCGTGAACTGCCCGGAAATGCCACTCGGCTGGGTATTGCGATTCGGGAACTGGTCTGCGGCGGTGCGCATCCTGTAGTGGACGAGGCACGCCGCATCGCCCACACGCTGAAGGGCGACGCCAACACGGTAGGCATCCTCGGGCTCGCCAATCTGACCCACTCTTTGGAGGATATCCTGATCGAGTTGCTCAGGGTACCCGATCGACTGCCGGATGCGTTGCCCGAGTTGCTGCTTGAGGTGGCGGATTGCATCGAAGAATGCGCCGATCACCTCCTCGGCCGGGGCCCGGCACCGCTGAACCTGGCGTCGGTCTACCAACAGACATTGAACTGGGCCAACGCCTTGCTTGATGGCGACGTGGAGCTCGCGACAGCTGAATCGGTCGATGCGCCGACCCCTGCGCCTGCCGACACCAGCACCGCGCCCGCGGAAGCGACCGGTACCGCGAGTATGGCGGTCGATGCCAGTTTGCTTGATGAACTGCAGCGTCTGTCCGGAGAACTGCTGGTGCTCGGGCGTCAGGTTGGACAGCGGCTCGATGTGCTGGATCGCACCCATCGCGAACTCGGCGGCGAGATTCGCAATGAGCGCGAGTTGGTCGGGGCACTGGACGACTTGGTCGCGATGCGCGGTGCCGCCCTGCAATCCACTCGGCTGGCAGCCGGCTCGCAAGCCGATGCGCTGGAACTAGATCAGTACAACGAGTTGCACACGGTTTCGCGCCGGATTCTTGAGGCCAACGCTGATAGTGACGTGCTGGCACGGGCGATCCGTTCCGTATTGAGCGACATCGAGACGTTGCGCAGCCGGCAAGAGCAGATCAGCGACGCAATTCAACGGACCGTCGGGCGGACCAGAACTGTTGCCCTGGAGTCGGTGCTGCCACGCCTGCAGCGTATCGTTCGACAGACCGCCCGTAGCGTCGACAAATCCGTGGAACTCGTTGCAGAGGGCATGCAGCTGGCATTGGATGCCGAGATCCTGGACCGCCTCGTCGAGCCATTGTCCCATGTTCTGCGCAACGCGGTGGACCACGGTATCGAGAACAGCACCGAACGGCTTGCGTTGGGCAAGCCAGCGGTCGGTCGCATACTCGTGCGCGCCACTACCGTGGGCGATGCGATGCTTCTGCACATCAGTGATGACGGTCGCGGCTTGGATCTGACCGCGATTCGGACCAAAGCGGAATCGCTCGGCGTCATCGACTCGGTTACGACACTGTCTGACGAAATGGCTGCGCGCCTGATCCTGACGCCCGGATTCTCGACACGACAGCAGGTCAGCCATGTCTCGGGCCGCGGCGTGGGCATGGACATAGTCAACCAACGCGTGCAGGAACTGCGAGGCAGTCTGAATGTGTCCAGCCACGCTGGTGCAGGCGCAGCGATCAGCATCCGGTTGCCGCTGAGCCGCACGGCGGCGGACGTGATCATTGCGCGCGGCCACGAAGTCAGCATCGCGCTGGTAGCAGGCGCGGTGAGCAGAATTCTGGCACTGGGTGCAGATGACATTGCGGTGGACGATTCAGGTGGCTTTCAGATCAAGATCGACGAACGGACCTATCCGGCGTGCACGATCGAAGCACTGTTCGACCGCACGGAAATGCAGAGTCTGCCCGGCGTTGGACCTTGTCTTGGGCTGTTGATCACACTAGCCAACGAGACCGAGCAAGTGCTCTGCGTGCGCCAGGTCGATGAGGTACTGCGCGCGGTAATCAAGCCCATTTCACCCATGCTGCCGCCCATTCCGGCCATTCGCGGCATGACTCAGCTCAGTGATGGGAGATTGGCGCCGGTGGTCGACGTTGACACGTTGCTGGATCTGCGTGGGAACGCCAGTTCCTGGTCCTGGCCCGATACCAGCATGTCGGCGACGGAGCTGCCGAGAATTGTGGTGGCCGACGATTCGCTTAGCGTCCGCCGCGCCTTGCAGCAGCTGATGCAGGATGCGGGCTATGACGTCGTTGCCGCTCGAGACGGCATGGAGGCGGTGCAACTGATTGAACAGCGGGTTCCTGCTGCGGTGTTGCTCGACCTGGAGATGCCCCGATTGAACGGTCTGGAAGTGTGCAGGCACGTGCGGACGCGGGCGAGTACCAGAAACGTGCCCGTCGTGATGATTACCTCCCGCGCGGGCGATCGGCATCGCAACATGGCCGCTGACGCAGGCGTGACGCGACTGTTGGGCAAGCCCTATGTCGAGGACGAGTTGGTTCGGCTGGTAGGTGAGTTGGTGACTGCCAGTGCGGCCAGTCAGACGCCGGCGGTTGTCGAGGACAAGGCCTACGCAGAGATCCTGAGCGCGCGCGGGGTGTCCTGACGGCCTGCCCTCAGCGGCGCCGATACTGACCCAGCGCCGCTCCGGAGTCGAGAATGCAGCTTCCAGATCACATCGCCTTGTCCGGCCTGATCCAGGCACTGGTGCTTTACACCGGCTTGCTGATGATGCTGCGGCTGCGCACCTTCTTCGGACTCGGGCCGCTGTTCTTGTCGATGGGCGCCCTGGAGGGTTTGAAATACTTCCTCGTCGACACCCCGGTTGCCAACGCGGACTACTACCGCGATGTTGCGCTCGCTTCCGCCGTCTACTATCCGGCGAGCATGGCGATGATCCTGCAGTTGTACCGTTGTGAGGGGGTTCATGCCGCTCGCAAGCTGGTCTGGTCACTGGTGTTTGCCGCCTTGTTGCTCAGCGCGGTCACCGCAGTCGCCGCGTTGTCGCCGATCTCCGCCGGCGACGACACCTATCTTCGCATCATGCGGCTGATGATTGGCTCAGGCTTGCTCTTGTTTGGGAGCATTTGCGCTATTGCGCTATGTGCGTGGCTCGTTCGCCTGGCAGTTCCTTTCCTGTTGGCAGCGTGGCTGGCCTTGAGTGTGGTCGCAATTGGCGACACAGTGGCCTTCGAGACGATGATGGCCATGATCGATCCGGGCAGAGAAAGCAACCTTCGCGGTTCAGTGATGGCAAAGAGCATCTATCTTGGTTTGTTCAGCGGCTTGGGCAGTGCTTACCTCTGGCTATTCGAGCGTTCGATAGGCAGTCTGGTGCAGCGCGAGGTGCTGGGTGATGTTGCATCGGTCATGACCTACAAGGAGCGGTTCCAGGCGTTGGAACAGGCCTTGATCCGTGACTCTTCCACCGGCTTGTTCAACCGACGCTACTTCGACTCATGGTTGCCTGACTGCCTGCGCGACCATGTGGACAAGGGTTCCCCGTGTGCGCTGCTATTGCTGGATCTGGATCATTTCAAGCAGGTCAACGATAGCTTGGGTCACGCCGCGGGGGACCAGGTACTCGTCTTCTTCGGTCAGTTGCTGGCGCGCGAGAAACGACGGTCCGATCTGGCATTCCGAATTGGTGGCGAGGAGTTCTGCATCGTTCAGCCCGGAGCGGACCGGCGTGAAGCCGAAGCGCTCGCGGAACGGCTGCTCGATCGGCTGCGCGTCAGTCCCGTCGACGAAGTCGGCGGGTTGGTGGTGGGTTGCACGATTGGTGTTGCAGTGGCGCCGGTGGATGGACGCACAGCGCGCGTGCTGCTGGAGAAGGCCGATCGTCGTCTTTACGCAGGCAAGCAGGCCGGTCGAGGGCGGGTGGTCAGCCGGGGTGAGCCGACTCGGCCCCGAAAATTCGGCGCAGTGCCTCGCAGCTGAGTTCGAGCTCTGTCTCGAGGGTGGTCAGGCATGCGTTCATACCCACCTTGTCCCTTTGTTCGGCGCGTCGCTCGGCCAGGGTTGCCAACTGACTCAGCCTGCTCGCGCCGAGGCTGGCTGCGCTGCCTTTGAGTGTGTGCAGGCCGCTGCGCAACGTCTCGAAGTCCCCCTCAACCAACCTTGATCGTGCGTTCGACAGAAAGTGTCCGTGATCCCGCCTGAAGATGTCGACCAGACGGAGGACCGAGCCTGGGGATTGGCGATCCAACAGCAACAGGTTGTTCAGGGTCGGCGTGTCGAGCCGATTGGGCACGCCTGCGTGGATGACCGAAGGGACCAGGGTCTTCATGCGGCGGCGCCAGTCAGCTGTTTGTCAGTATGTCGTCGTATCCATTCGACATGCCAGCGCGGGACCTCTGTTGCCGTCAGCGGCGCGGAATAGAGGTAACCCTGACCAGAATCACAGCCGAGATCGCCGAGCATGTTGGCAACCGCCTGTGTTTCGACGCCTTCGGCAACGACATGTAGACCCAGCGATTTGCCCAGGTTGGTCAACGAAGCGACGATCTTGCGTGACTCGGGCGCATCCACGATCGGGCGCACAAAAGACTGATCAAGCTTGATCGAAGTAAATGGCAGGCGAGCCAGATGCGACATGGATGAATAACCGGTACCGAAGTCGTCCAACGCCAGGCTGAAGCCGCTCAACCGCAGCCGGGTCAGGGTGGTCAGCGCAGATTTGGGCTCTCGCATTGCGCAGCTTTCAGTCACTTCCAGTTCCACTTGTGCAGGATCGAGTGAGTAGCGGGCACATGCGGCGAGCAAGCGGTCGGCGAGTCCGGCATCGACGACGCTGTGCGCCGAGACATTGAGTGCGATACAGATCGGATCGCCTGCAAGCTGTGACCCAGTTTCCGCCAGCCACCGAAAGGAGCTCTCGACGATGCTGTCGGTCAATCGGTCAATGCAGCCGTTGCGTTCCATCGCTCCGATGAAGGCGTCCGGCGGCACCAGGCCCCACAGCGGATGTTGCCAGCGCGCGAGCGCTTCGTAACCCAGCACTCGGCCGGTGTTCAAATCGATCTTGGGCTGCAAGTGAGCAGTGTACTGCCGCGCCACGAAGGCACGGTGCAGCGCTTCTCTGGACACGTCCGGTTGCAGTCTCAGACTGCTTGATGGCTGCAGTGGCGGCACCAAAGAGGTCAGAAACCCAGCGATTACGGCGTGATCGATGGGCTTCTGCACGGCGGCATGGATGGCGAGTTGATTTTCCCGCGCGACGCGGCTGACGGAAGCCAACAGCCGATCGTCAACACCGCTGACGACCAGCACCGGGAGCCGACAACCCCGATTGGCGAGCATGCTGAGCACCTGGACGCCGTCGGTGCCCGGCAGCTTGAGGTCGATGCTCAGATGGGTGGCCGGCCAGTTCGCCAGCAGATCAAAGAACTCCTCGACCGAGCGGGCGACTCGCGTCACCGCTTGGCTGCGAGACGCCAGCAACGTGATCAACGCTCCGCTGGCGGCATCGTCTTCCAGTACCAGCAGGTGAGGTGCAGTCATCCAGCGCATTCCGATGTCACGATTCCTGGAGTTTCAATCTCGATCGGCGCGGTTGAGGCCTGCGAGCAGAAGGAACATGGCGGCACGGCCCGTAACCGTCTTGCGGGCTTCGCTTGTGACGTATTGGAGCCATGCCAGGCAGTAAGGGGGCCCGCTCGGACATTAGCGCTGATCCAGGTCATCGCACCACAAAATATTTGTCACGATTGACGTTGTGGGTGAAGTGAGCCCGGATGCCCTTCGATCCAGTGTTCGGGGACCTGGGTTATTCAGAATTGTTGACATCGACAGCACGCTCATCAAGGCCTGATCGGCGCGCCTGGAGGTATCGGTGATGCATCATAAATACATGATTTATCGAGACTAATTTTAAGCGTCTGGATCCGGTTCGCTGTGCTCCGAGGGATCAAGCAATGAGGTGTCCGCTCGCTCCGCGGTTTCGCTACCTTAGCCGGAGTTGAATTGGCCAGAGGCACATCCGGCGATGGCGCAGAACACCATCCTCATCATTGATGACGATCCCGATGCCCGGTTGCTTGTGTCCGAGATCGCGCATTTGGCGGGTTTCGATGCAGCGAGCGCAGGCAGTTTTCTGGAGGCGCAGCATGTCCTTCGGATGGGTGTGGCTGCCGTGTTGCTCGATCTGGTCATGCCCGACCAGCTTTGTATCCGTATTGCCGCCTACATGGCGGATGAGTCGACCGGCACGCCGGTGATCCTGATGTCCGGGGCGCCGTCCGACGAGGTGGCACGGATGCGTCACAAGCTTGCTGCACTCGGGTTGAGCGTGGTCGCCACCTTGGCCAAGCCATTTTGGATTGACGCGCTGCTCGAAGCCATGGCGCAGGCCATCCCGCACGCATCGGGCGCGATCGGTCTGCAAGACGAAGTCATCGGGCGGGACGACGCCTGACGTGCTCGCTCCGTCGGTGCCGGCCCGAGAAGTTGCACCCGTTCAGCTTGAGGTTTGAATATGTCCGGTTTCATTGTGGCCTTGTGCGGCCTGCAGCCCAAAGACGCTCGCTTGCTGGAGATTGTCCTGAGCCGTGCGCCGGGTCGCCGTTTCGATTTCCGCATCGTCAACGCTGATGATGCAGGCTACGCGGACATCGTGATTGCCGATGCCGATCGAGCGGATCCGAGCGGTCACCTGGATCGTTTGCGCAAGGACTCTCCTGATCTGGTCGAAGTCTATGTGTCCGACACCGGCACCGCTGGCAGAGGCAGTTATCGGATCGCGAAGAAGAGTCTGGTGCTGCACTGCTTCCGGTTGCTGGAGAGCATCGGCGAGAGCAAGCTGCAGGGGAATCTGGGCGGCGCCGAAGCGGCGCAGGCAGCGGCTCAGCCGGCTGCACCGCAACCAAACGCAACGGAACAGAGCGCCATGGCGCCACTTGGCGCGCTGGAACTGCGCGGTTTGGTGGTGGACGACAGCGCGACCGTGCGCGCTCAGTTGGAGGTGGCCCTGCAACGCGCAGGCCTGGTTGTGGACACCGCGGAGGAAGGGGACAGCGCGCTCGCGAAACTGCAAGCGGCTGTGTATGACCTCGTTTTTCTGGATGTGGTCATGCCTGGGCTCAATGGTTACGAGCTTTGTCGAAAGATTCGTGGAATCCGCAACGGTCGGCACGTTCCCGTGGTCATGTTGACCAGTCGCTCATCACCGTTCGACCGCGCGCGCGGCGCACTGGCGGGTTGCGACTCGTACCTGACCAAGCCAGTCGCAGTAAAGGAGTTCTACAACACGGTACACAAGACGCTGAGGAAGCGCTTTACATTGGATGAGCTGGCTGCACGCGGCTACAAGCACCAGGGCTGAGGTAGGAGGGGGAATGGAGGAGCAAGGTGAGGCCCTGTTGCTGGCGCTGCGGCGGTTCTCCACCACGCCCGCTCCAGCGCGCCTTGTCTTCTACTGCCGCTTCCAGCAGACAGAGCCGCTGGTGCATGGCTCGGTCACGCTGCACCGCGACGGCAACTATTCGCTTGAACTGACGGGGATGTCGTCAGCAGAGGCGTTGGCTGCATTGGCGAATGCGCGCATCAGCCGAACGGTGTTGCTCAAGAACGCATGGATCAGCGCGCCGCCGGCACAAGACAGGTTGATCAGCTGGGATGAGTTGATCAAGGTTCTGAGTGCGGCTCACGCCACACCGGATCTGCGAGCTTTGGTCGTCGCGAGAAGTGAGTCCGCTGACACTGAGCCAGACTGGCCAGCGCTGGCCCAGCAGCAACTCCTGAAGGTCTTCGGCAGCTATTACGGTTCCGCCGCAGCGCAAAAGGTCGACGCCCTCGTGCGTCAGTTTGCGCGCAGCGCGGACGCACAGCCCTTGCTTGATGCGGCAGAGCACATCCTCGCGAGTGTTGTCGGTGTAGACCGGGCACGCAGCGATCTGGCCGCCGTCCGACAGCAGTTGCGCCTACCGAACTGAGACATCAATGATGTGCCCGCAGCGACATATGTTCACGCTAAACAGCAAACAGGGAAGAGACAAATGAATCCTACCGCGGTGTTTGGGGTGGTCTGGATCTGGCTGATGCTCATCGTTGGTCAGTTGGTGCTCCCGTTGGTGGACTTCGATCCCCAGGCGCGACTCTACTTCTCGAACGTGGTCCAGCTCGTTACCAGCCTCGGGGGGGCATTGATCTGCTTTCTCGCGGTTCTGACATTGCCTACGAGCAGCCCTTTTCGACGTGGCTGGCTGCTCATTGCGCTGGGCATTGCCGCCTGGGGACTCGGTCAAGGCATTTTTGCGCTCTATCCGCTGTCAAACAATGGTGAGGATCCGCCCTATCCCTACTATTCGGACATCGGCTTTTTGTTGTGCAATCCATTGATTGCAATGGGCTTGTTGACGTTCTATCGGTCAATGGGGCTGACCGCGCCAGTCTGGGGCAAGGCCTTGTCGGTCGTGCTCTTTGTTGGGTTGGGGTACTGGTGCTATCGCGCCAATGCAGAGGGGCTGGTCAGTGGCGAGTTCTGGCTAGTCGTCGTTTCCTTTGGCTACGCAGCACTCGATCCATTGTTGGTGGCCATCGCAATCTTCGTGGCATCGTCCTTCCGCGCAGCCACCGACCTCGGCCGCAGTTGGTGGATGGTCGTGGTGGGTGCGGTGATCATGGTGATCGGCAACCAGGTCTGGTCCTACCTGGTATTGATCGAGGTTTATCAGACTGGATCGATCGTCGATATCAGTTGGCCTGTTGCCTTCGGCTTGATGGCTTGGGCGGCGGTCTACACGCGTGAAACCTTGCGGTGAATACCCGGCCGCAATCCCTGTTTGAGCTTTCTCCGCTTCGGTACCGGGCTAATGCTGAAGTAGTAGGGATTCGCCTGGCCCGATCGGGCATCCTCTCCCAGGGGACCGTTTCAAAGACCATTCCCCCAGCGCTTCGTCGGCTATCAGACAAGGACTCCCACATGTCCATCGCAATACAAGTCCAGTCTGCAATCAGCACCCTCAGGGAGCACACCCGGCACGCACATCAGGCGCTTGAGCGTCTCCCGTTGCTTTCTCGGCTGGTTGCCGAAGACCTGACTCGGTCGGAGTATGAACTGGTGCTGCGGTTGTTCTATGGCTACATGGCGCCCTTGCACGCTCTGCTCGGAGCGCATCGGTTCGATTCCGTCCAACCAGGCCGCGATCACACGGCGATGTTGCAAGCGGATCTCGTTGCTCTGGGGGTCCGGCCCGATTCCGTAGAGCGCTGTTTGGCACTGCCCTTGCTGCACAACGAGGCGCGCCGCGCCGGAGCGGTCTATGTGCTCGAAGGCTCGATGCTGGGCGGGACATTGATCACTCGCGCCCTTCGCAAGAGCCTGCCTGCCGAAAGCGCGTTGGCATCGCGTTACTTCGGAGGTTACGGAAACCAGAATGGCGTGCGCTGGCGTCGCTTCATAGGCCGTTTTGACAACGTCGTCACCGCGCCCATGGAAGCCTGCGCCGGCGCGATCGCGGTGTTCGGCGGGCTACGGGACTGGGTTGAGCTCAACACGGCGGGTTCGGAACGGTTCGACGACAGCTTGAGTGCGCGGCAACTCCCGAGGGAACGCTCCACGGCCAGGTGCCCATTCAGCCATCTGGTCAACGGTCCCGGTAACGCCACCGATCCAGCCGGCGAATCTGTCTCCGTCCCCGCCCTGCAACCGATTCGTTGAGTGAGTTCAGATGCGCGTCCTGATTGCTGACGACCACCCTCTGGTCCGAGACGCGATGCGTCTGCTGCTGTCGCGGGTGCTGCCCGCCCTCGAGGTCATGGAGGCCGACAGCGCCGATCAACTGCTTGATCAACTGAAACTCTCGGTCGGCTTGGATATGTTGCTGCTTGATCTGAATATTCCAGGCGCGGGGGGCTTCTCGACCCTCGCGCTGGTCAAGCACAAGTATCCGACCTTGCCCGTGGTGGTGGTGTCGGGTCTGGAGGATCGCACCATCGCCGAGCGCGCGCTCGGCCATGGCGCGGCAGCATTCGTTCCGAAGTCTGCGGCGCGAGAGGTCATGCAGGCAGCCTTACGCCATGTACTCGACGGCGGAATCTGGGCGCCCAGTGCCTTGCACGCTTGTGTTCCCGAGATTTCAGCGGACGAAAGGGAGGCAGGCATCAAGGTCGCCAGACTCACGCCGCAGCAATACCGTATCGCGACCTTGCTTGCCGGTGGTTTGCTGAACAAGCAAATCGCTTACGAACTGGGCATCGCCGAATCCACCGTCAAGGTTCACATGGCGTCGGTATTCCGCTGTCTCGCTGTTCGCAACCGGGTCCAGGTGGCCCTGCTCATGCGCAGCCTGGCGATCGATCACGACCGGATCAACAGTCAAGATGGCTAGGCTGTGCGTCACGGCGGAACCGACCACAAGCGCCGGGCAGTTGACGCTGCCAGCTCTGCGCGGCGACTGCCTTGCCTGTGCGCTCGACGCGGCATTTCAGCATTCCGCATCGCCGATGGTGATCATCGATCGTGCAGCCGGTCGACTGTTGGTAAACCAGATTTGCGCCATCATGCTCCGTACGGCGCGCGATCCCGTGGACTACAAGGGTGGAAGGATTTCATTCCGGCGGGAGATTCGAGCCATGGTTCGGAGCGGTGCGCTGAGTCTGCTGCGCCGGATCCGGCAATGGATGGCGCAAGCCCGCCCCGTCCCCTTGTTGGTCTCGGGCTACGGCCTGGCGAACGGAGAACGACTGGACCTGCATGCCCGCTTCATTACAGAGACTGTCGTCCTGGTAGCGATGGACCGTCTCGGCACGCCAACAAGGCTCCGGCAAACCCTCGCAGCGACCGTTGCCGCGCCATCCATCACGGACGGCGCAAGCAGGAACGACGAGCTGAGGCAAGTTCGCCTCGCCAGTGAACTAGAACTCATTGCCCGCTCGAGGTTCTTCGCATCCGCCGGTCACGATCTCATGCAACCACTCAGCGCGGCCAGACTGCTGGCTTCCGCGTTGGAAGAGGCGGAGGATATCCCGGAGCGCGCGCGCGCCCTCGCTGCCAGTCTGGGTGAGGCCCTGCGTGGAACCGAGTATTTGGCCGAGGAGATCGTCGATTTCGCGCGTCTGGACGGATCGCCGATTGCCTTGCAGATGGGCAAGGTGCCGCTGGGCGAGCTGTTTGCGAATCTCGTCGCGCACCTGCAGCCGCTGGCGCAGCGCCGTGGCATCCGTTTGCGAGCGTGTCCGTCGACGCTGGTCATTCATAGTGATGCGCGTCTGCTGCGACGCATCCTGCTCAACCTGCTCTCCAACGCGATACGCTACACCCGGCGCGGTGGCGTGTTGATCGGCGCCAGGCGCAGAGCTGGGATCGCACAGATCCTGGTCTGTGACACTGGCCGCGGGATCGCGGCTAGCAGTTTTGATGACATATTTCGGGACTTTCACCAATTGGGCGGGTCCACCACGCCCGGCAAGACAGGTTTGGGTCTGGGGCTGGCAATCGTCAAGCGCTTGTCGGATCTGCTCGGGCACGAAGTCGGCGTGGCGTCAAGGCTGGGCGCGGGCAGCATCTTCACGGTCAACGCGAGGCTAATCCACCCGAGCAGCGATCCGGCGCTGCGCCCAGAGGCTGCCGCGCCGCCGACCCATCGCGTTGCCGGCAGCTTGCATGTACTCAGCGTGGATGACGACCCGGACATCGGCAAAGCGCTAGCGGCGTTGCTTGAGCACTGGGGGGTTAGTTGCGAGAACGTCCAGACCATTGAGTCCGCGACCACCTCAGCGATGACTCGCGTCCCTGATCTGGTACTCATCGACTACCACCTTGACGATGCCAGCACGGGTCTGGACCTTGTGGATGTTCTCCGTAATCTGTGGCACGAGGTACCGCCGATCTATCTACTGACAGCCGAGCGTTCGCCAATACTCGCCGACAGGGCTAGAAGACGACACGTCGGCTTGCTTTACAAGCCGGTAAGTCCAGCTGCCTTGCGCGCACTTGTTGAGGCAATCGGGCGGCAATCATCTCCAACTACAACTCAAGGTGTAGTTTCTTGACGGCCCGGACTCGCTACCATCCGATCAGGGTCGGGGGAAGGTGTGCGCCTTGCCGGGCTACCCCGACCAAGTCGCGCAGGGGCCGAGCTTCTGCATCAGTTTCTGATATCAATAGCTGGAGATAAGTCATGGCACAGGTTCAAAAGTCCACCGATTCATCAAGCTTGGCCGAAGTCGTTGACCGCGTGCTTGACAAGGGCATCGTTATTGATGCATTTGTCAAGGTGTCGCTGGTTGGAATTGAGTTGCTCTCCATCGAAGCGCGCATCGTCATTGCCTCGGTCGAAACGTACCTGAAGTACGCGGAAGCTATCGGCCTGACCGCGAGTGCGGCTCAGCCGGCATAAGCGGCGGCGGCGCGCTGCCCGCCAGCGCGCTGCTTTTTCGCGTGACCTTGGGGGATTGGTGATGTCAAGATTTCCTGGTGATATCAGTGAATTGCTTCTGGATATCGATGAACTTCGGCGTTCGCGTGGGGCTGATCTTGCGCGCATAAGGCAGGATGTCGGTAGACTACGCCAAAGCCTCGTTCGGACACTGGACCGTTTTGCCGACGACCGTGAGCGGATGGTCAACGGATTGTCCCGGGCGAAGGTTGCGCTGCACGCGGATCTGACGCAACACAGTCATGATCGAACGCAATCCGTACAACAGCTGCGTCAGCGGTTTCGCGATGAGGCAGCGGCCAGAGCAGGGACGATGCGTTCGCAGCTGGCGGAATTCAGGCAATCGTTGAGCGAATCGGTCAGCGCGGTGAAAGAACAGACGCAGTTCGCCAAGAGCAGGCGATTCCGAACGGGAGCGTTCAAGGAGGCCGTGGTTGCGCTCGCTGGAACGGCGGGCAGCGCGCCAAGGGCTCCCCAGCCGGTACCGGCGCAATCAACCGGCACTTCGGAGCAAAAGTCTTCCGTGGAGGGGCAGGGCACCCGCGCTCGCAGGCGCGGCAGCACCTTTCTGTCATCGGCAAACACCTGAGCCAGGGAGTCGATTTTGTTCAAGCGCATTGATGGTCGGCGTGGCGGTGCTGGTGCCGATGGCGCCAGCGAGAGTTTTGATGGCGCCCAGGTAAGTATGGCGGCGAGCGAGAGTTTCGTTATCTCCGCGGCAGTCAGTTCCATCGCCGAACGAGCCCTTGACTATCTCCGCTCGGGCTATCCAGTCCATTTCTGCGGAGCTACCGGAACCGGCAAGACAACCCTGGCGTTTCACGTCGCCAGCTTGCTCGGTCGACCCATCGTCTTGCTGCACGGTGATCACCAGCTCAGCAGTGCTGACCTCGTCGGATCGCCCTCAGGCACTCGCATGTCGAGGGTCGTCGACAATTACGTTCGATCAGTGGTCCGAACCGAAGAGGAGCATCACGATCTTTGGGTGGATAATCGACTTACCACAGCGTGTCGTTTCGGAAACATGCTGGTTTATGATGAGTTTAACCGAACCAGCGCGGAGGCAAATAACCCGTTGCTGAGCGTATTTTCAGAGCGCATCCTTAATCTTCCTAAAGCAAGTGACGGTCGGGAAAGTTATATTCGCGTCCATCCGAAATTCAACGCAATCCTGACCTCAAATCCGGAAGAGTATGCTGGCGTGTATCGCGCGCCAGATGCGCTGCTCGACCGCGTGATCACGATTTACCTTGACCATTACGACGCCGACACCGAGGCCCAGATCGTTTCGGCCAAGGCCGGCGCAGATATGGAGACGGCGCGACGAATCATGTCGTTCGTGCGGGATTTGCGTGCGAAGTCGACCGCAAGAGTCAAGCCAACGATTCGTGCGGCGATCACTATCGCCCGCGTAATGAACACTGCCGATCGCGCAGTCGATTTCGAGGACCCCTACTTTCGGGCGGTCTGCGTGGACGTGCTCGGTCCCGATGCGCTAACGCTGTTGAATGTGACCGATCTCACAGCGGCGACCAAGCACGCGCAGCCGGATCCTGCGCAGGACTTGGCTGGTGTGGCGGAGCCGGAAGGCGGTGCAACGGCGCCGGACTCGGGTTCGCCCGCGGACGACACGGCAGACACGAACAGTCCTCCTGAGTACTCCGAGACAACCGAAGAGTCCGCGCCGACCATATCTCGGAATCGACGGTCGGGCAGCGCTGGCAAGACGCTCGGCGCGAGCTGGTTGAAGGCCCTTCCCGGCGAGCCGACCGGTGCCAGCGCGACGACGATCAAGAAAGTCAAGAGGAGCTGACCGTGCCCAGATTCAAGCGCATCAAGACTACCGTACCGGGTCGGACATTGGGCGCGCGGCGGCTCAGGCCCACGACACACTCCATTTATCTGCGACTGAGCTACCTGGCGCTTGAAAAGCAGCGACGTCTGGTTGAGATTACCAATCTGGAAGGGAGGTTGGATACGTTGCGCAAGCGCCTGCTGGTCATCGACAAGGAGGCGGAGAAGCTGCACAGCCTGGGTGATCTCAACCGGGAACCGCTACCCGCGGATGCGCCAGCACCCAGCGGCACGATCTCGATCCGGTACTAGGAAGGGGCAGTAAAGCCTCCCGGAGTCCCCAACCATTGAGCAGGATTCACCGATGAAACAAACCTCAGCAGCCGCCGCGTCGCCACTCACCCGGATAGCGGAAACGGTCCGATCCGTCGTGACGGAAGCCTTGGGTGCCTCGGAATGCAGAGTGCTGGGCTTTCGGCGCCACGATGAGGGCTGGCAGGTGGACATTGAGGCGTATGTTCGCGATCCGTTGCTGAGCATCGCGAATGCGGCCGGAACCAAGGACGTTTACGGGCGTTCCCGTTACCGCTGTGAGTTTGATGCAGAGCTGAACATGCTGGCCATGACCCTGACAGGCGAAGGCTGAAATCGATGCCCTTCTTCATGTATGCCGTGAGCAAGGCGGATCATCAGATCGAGGCGGATCTGCGGGGAATCGATGAAGCGCCGGTATATTCGGTCGCGCACGCCGACCTTGCCGTGGTGGTCAGTGAGTATGACGGCGAGGAGCTGGTGCCTCGACGCAAGACCCTGGCGCAATTTCAGCAGGTGATGTCCGCATGCTTTGGGCGGGGCGTTGTGCTGCCGATGTCCTTCGGTTCGATTGCCGACGATACAGAAGAAATTGAACGGCTGTTGGCCGAGCACGCTGTAGAGTTCGCGGAGAAGCTGAGCCTGGTTGAGGGGCGCGGAGAGTTCGTATTGCGCGTCTCCTGGCAGGGTGCCAATCTGTTTGGACAGTTCGTTGAGCGATATCCCGAGCTGGGCGCGTTGCGAGACGCATACTTTGTCGATGGTCGCACGCCGAGTCAGGATGAGCGCATTCATCTGGGCCAGGTCTTCGAGCAATTTCTGAAAAACGAGCGCGAACAGATCACGCGCGACTGTCTGCAGTCCCTGCAGCCCCACGTACACTCCCACCGGGAATTGGGCCATCGGAATGAGAGCAGTCTGTGTTCCCTGGCACTACTGGTGGGTAGAGACTGCGAGGAGGTTTTCGCTGATGCGGTGGAGAAGTTCGCTTCCTGGTTCAGTGACGATCACTTGTTCGAGCTCTCTGGTCCCAGTGCGCCCTATACCTTCACTGAATTGCGGATCACCTGAGCGTGTTTGGAAAGCTCATGGTGGGCTTGGTGCGAGAGATCGACACTGCCGTGCAGCAGCAGATCGAAGGTGACATAAAGCTGGTCATGGAGGATCTCCGCGGGCTGCATGCCGCCTTGGAGAGCGGTAGAATGACGGAGGAGGAATTCGATCTGCTCGAGTCAGCGTCGCTGGATCGACTCAAGGTGCTCAAAGGGATGCATCGATGAAGCTCGGTAGCGGCGATGAACAGGTCTATCTGGTGGACCTGCTTGACCGCCTGATTGAAACCGGGGTGGTCCTGCGCGGGATGTTGGTGATCACGGTTGCCGACATCGAGTTGCTTTTTCTTGATCTAAGCCTGTTGTTGACGTCAGTGGAACGGGCCAACGGTGCGCCAAATGCGCTCAAGCACTCGCTGCGGAGTATCGATGGACAACATTGAGAGTGCCCTGCTGCCGCTGCTCAACCAGGGTCGAAAGAAAGTTTCGCTGGATGCTGAGCAGGCTGGCAACGGTTTGGCTCAATTGGTGCTCACGTTGATCAAGCTCGTTCATGATCTGTTGGAGCGGCAGGCGTTGCGACGCCTGGAGGGCGACAGCTTGAGCGATGTGGAAATAGAACGTCTGGGTGCGACGTTGATGCACCAGGCCGAGGAAATCAAGCGCCTGTGTGAACTTTTTGGTCTCAGTGAGAGCGATCTCAAGCTCGATCTGGGCCCGTTGGGGAAGCTCTAGGAGAAAGCGGTGCCGCAGGTTGAGTCGAGAACAATGATTCACTCCACCCAAAGCACCAATCTGGCGGATCTGCTGGAACGTGTGCTGGACAAGGGTGTGGTCATTTCCGGTGATATTCGAATCAATCTGGTCGATATTGAACTGTTGACGATTCAGATTCGACTGGTGATTTGCTCAGTCGACCGGGCGATGGAGATGGGGATGGACTGGTGGCGCAATGAAAGCCATTTCATGGGTCCCTCCGGCCCGCGCGCGCTGGAAGCGAGTCAGGCTGAGGAGATGAACGCACGCTTGGAGCGAATCGAGAGGGCGTTGGATGGAGCTATTCTTCCAGGCGCCACGTCGCGCTTTGGAGTACCAAAGAGCGGATCGAGTAGCGCCGAACCGACGCGCGCGACGCGGAAGCGGAGAGGCTAGCGCGGTGGAATGGTTGGCGAAGGGCCTGCTGGCCGTACTGGACAAGCTTGCCGAAGGGGCCACAGTACAAGCGCCGGATGGCGATTCCGTTGATGGCAAGCGCAGTGGTGTCCGTATGGCTGCCGCTGATGGCAGTTCGGCTTCAGAATGGCGCGAACTGGCCGAAAAATTGCGGGGCGTGAGTGAGGAGACGGGGCCCCTGCGGCAACTGCTGGAATTGGAGCTCTTCGAACGCGGCTCTCGCATCGGAGTCCTGGTCAATGAGCCTCGGCTGGAGCTGGAGCGCTTGCGCATTGAGGTTGATGGCGACATGTTGGTTGTTTCCTCCAAACAGGACACGCGCCATTTCTATGGCGAGCTGCTATTGCCGCATGCGGTGGACCACCGTCGTGTGAAGCAGAGCTTTCGACAGGGCGTGTTGTCGCTGAGTTGGCCGGTGGCTGGCAAGAAGGCAGGGAATCCGAAGAGCCCGCCGCAATGAGTGGAACAAAGCGGACTTCGTTGCCGACGCTGGAGGTGATCGACGCGCGTTCCCAGGACCGCGGTCGTGGCGTCGTTCGGGTGGATCCGGCTTGGATCAAGGCGGCCCGGCTGGAGCCCGGCAGCACGGTTGCCCTGGGCCCGGAAGGCGCTGCGTTTGCGCGCGTCATGCCGGTTTTCTCCGACCGCCGTGGACTTGGAGTTGTGCAGGTAGATGCGCAAACGCGGCGCAATGCGGGAATTGCGATCGGCGATCGGATAGAACTTCACACGGTGGAAAGTGCTGGCGCGGAAGAACTGTGGCTGCGTCCGATCGATCGGGCGCGCCTGTCCGCGGCTCAGCAGGAAGAAATTGCCAGCGGGCTTGATGGACAGGTGCTGCGCCAGGGCAACATGGTTGGCGTGACGCTGGCTGGCGGCGCGGTGCGGGACTTCGACGTGAGGCTGGTTCGACCTGACGGCGCTGTTGTCGTCGGGCCGCAAACCCTGGTCAAGTTCGTGGAGTTGGACGACGCCGGGAAGGGCAGGAAGTCGGTCACCAGTTACGACGAGATTGGCGGTCTTGATCGGGAGATTCAACGCCTGAGAGAGATGGTCGAAGTACCACTGCGCTATCCTCAGCTGTTCGAAAAGCTTGGCGTGGCACCACCTCGCGGCGTGTTGCTGTACGGGCCGCCAGGCACCGGCAAGACGCTGATCGCGCGCGCTGTGGCGAGCGAAGCCGGTGTACAGTTCTTCGCTGTGAGTGCGCCCGAGATCGTTCAGAAGTTCTACGGCGAAAGCGAGGCCAAGCTGCGAGAGTTGTTCGAGCGCGCGCAGAAGCAGGCGCCCAGCATCATCTTCATTGACGAGATCGACGCCATCGCGCCGCGCCGGGATCAGGTTCAGGGCGAGGTGGAGAAACGGGTTGTAGCGCAGTTGCTCACACTGATGGACGGGATCGGCTCGCGCGGGGACGTGGTCGTGATTGCCGCCACCAATTTGCCCCAGAATCTCGACCCCGCGCTACGCAGGCCAGGGCGGTTCGACCGCGAGGTGGCGCTCGGAATGCCCAACCGGGTGGCCCGGTTGGCGATCATCGAAGTGCACTCCAAGCGTATGCCTCTGGCCAAGGATGTGGACCTGGAGGGCCTGGCGAATGCGACCTACGGATTCAGCGGAGCCGACCTGAAGGCGCTGTGCCAGGAAGCCGCGATGCGCGTGGTCGAACGCGAGTATGGAAGCTTGCGCCGAGGTGAGCCGATAGGCGCCTGCGTGGTGACAGCACTGGACTTTGCCGAAGCGCTCGCTCTGGTTCGGCCTTCGAGCATGCGTCAGGTGATCGTCGAGGTGCCGGACACCCGACTGGCCGACGTAGGCGGACTCCACGAAGTGAAAACCGTCCTGCGAGAGAGTATTCTCTGGCCCTTGCAAGCTCCTGAGTTGTTTGTGAAATATGGCATCCGCGCTTGCCGTGGAATCGTCCTGCACGGGCCTCCTGGAACCGGTAAGACGATGCTGGCGCGCGCCATGGCGACGGAAGCGCAAGCAAACTTCATTTCTGTTTCCGGGCCGGAGTTGCTCTCTCGCTATGTCGGGGAATCTGAACGCGCCGTGCGTGAACTCTTCGAACGGGCCAGGCAAGCCGCCCCATGTGTCTTGTTCTTCGACGAATTCGATTCCCTTGCCCCCGCCAGAGGCCAGTCGGGAGACAGTGGTGTGGCGGATCGGGTGGTCGCCCAGCTGCTCACTGAACTTGATGGCTTGCGCGGCAGAACGGTGATCTGGGCGATGGCTGCGACCAATCGCCTGGAGTTGGTTGATCCGGCGCTGCTGCGTCCGGGGCGATTCGACTTCTTCGTTCATGTCCCACTTCCTGGTTTGCAGGACCGCCAGGAGATTCTTGCCGCGGTGCTTCGCGACAGGCCAGTGGACAACCTGGATATTGCCGATCTGGCAAGCAGGATGGAAGGCAAGTCTGGCGCCGATATTCGCGGACTGACCGACCTTGCCAGTCTCGCGGCGATGCGCCGCTCAATGAGCGACTACCAACAATCTCAGGTTGAATCCATCAACAACGCCGATTTTGCCGCAGCACTACAGGCGTGGGATCTACTGCGTTCCCGGTCGTGAGCAACACTGCGCGACATGGCCCTTGCCCTCTGCTCAGGCCAGGTCCGGATCAGTCGTACTTTGGCAAACGTCTTTGACTCAGGCTTCTTCCAGCACGGACGGCTGGTCCAAACGCGGTCGGAACGAGTAGGGGGGCCAGGGTCCGGTGATTTCCATTCGCAAGCTTGTGTCACTCAGCTCCTGACGTGCCAGGCTGATGGCCGCCTCAAACTCCCCCAGTACGCTGCGTGGCACCAACAGAGCGTGATTGGAGATCATTGCCGCTCCACCCAAAAGGCGCTCGCTTTCGCCGGCTGGCAAGTTGCGTATGTGCCTTGCCAAACCCTGCAGATGCTCCAAGGCGCCGGTCGCACGCTCCCCCCGCTGTCGCGTGAGTTCTGCTTTGGCCAGTTTCGCTGCGCGTAGCGAAAGCAGGTAGCTGGTGCCATCGGAGGGTCTTGTTGACGGCACGACCGACGGCTCAACTTCAGCGAGCAACTTCACTGCCCATTCGTCACAACCCTCAATCAACCCGAAGTATGCGTCCAGCGCTTCGTGATGCTCATGCACGGCATCCCCCAGCGCCGCCAGATCGGAAGTGAGGACCCCGAACTGCATTGGGAAAACGCTGCCGCTCTGATGCAGGGCAAGCACCAGCCTGTGGTGACGCGCCAACTCGCCGGCAAGCCACTGCGGGTCGGCCTTCGCCAGGTCGGCAAACCTCTGGATACGATCGGTCTCTGCGTCTTCGACGCAAGCACACAAGCCACTTCCGATCGCTACAACGCGGATCGACAGGTCATGTGTTGAAGTGTCGGCGGGGATCAACGCGAGCACCGAGTAGGTCGGGTTTGTGGCCATGGGTACCTTCGCGTGCCGAGTGTGCGCGATTCTCTCACAGGTGCCCAGCCGCGCTGGAGTCGGTCGCTACAACCAAGGGTGTAGTGCGGTGCCGGAGCCTGTGCGGCTATAAAGGTCGCACGATGGATCCTGCCCACGGAATCGCTCCGGAGTGCACGTTCCAATTGGCCGCCACAGTCCAAACGCAGCCACGCGGAGAGCTGATGAATCAGGTGGTCGAAAGGCCTCCCGGCACTGCCGCCGGGGCGCATTCGGAAATGAAGCTCCTGATCGAGAGCGGGCAGGTGTTGTATGCCGACGCGAGGTTGCTGCGCGAGTTCGACCTGGTCGAGACTCCAGACGCTTTTCACACTCTGATCGCGGCCCTTGATCCGGCGCTGTCGGTGGTCTTGGGTCGAGTCTTCGCGGAGGCCAGCCGGGGTCCCTCCCCGGGCCACTGGTACAAATTGGATCATCGCCTGGAATGTTCCGCCGCGAGCAGTTCAAGACCCGACGGCGCGCTGAATATTGAGCTTCGCGTACGACCCATGCCGGCAGTGCTCTCCGAGCAACATCCGGTGTCCATCGGTAGTTTTGGGATCGCGGATCGAACTTGCAGCATTGCGCGTGAACTCCGGTTCGCACAGACGATCATGGACGCATTGCCCGCGATGTTCTGCGTATTCAATTCCAGCGGCGTAGTGATACGATGGAATCGTTGCTTTCAAGAGCATAGTGGATATTCCGTTGGTGAGTTCGGATCACTCCACTTTGATCAGATTTTCAGAACAAACAGACTCAGCACCCTCTTTGCTGACAATGTGTTCGGACCGGTGAAGCTGGAAGATGCGCTGCTGACCCGCTCTGGATATCAAATGCCGGTTCTGCTTAGCGTCGAGATCGCGGCTTTCGGCAGTGATACGTATCTGATTGTCAGCGCATATGACATGCGGCCGCAGAAGAGAGTGGAGCGGCAGCTTGGTCGGGCTGCGTATTTCGATCCGCTCACTCGCTTGCCAAATAGGGTGAGCTTCCTGCGAAAACTCAAGGACCGATTGTCCGATACCACGGTTTCGGCACCAGCGTTGCTATTGCTGGATATTGATAGATTTCGCTTGATCAACGATGGGTTGGGCGAACGTGTTGGTGATGGTGTCTTGCGCACTCTGGCAACGAGGATCCGGGTTGCAATTCGGGAAACCGATTATGTCGCCCGGTTTGGTGCCGATGAGTTCGCGGTGATGCTTGATTACTCAAACGGCCAGGCCGAGATCGATGCACTGGTCGGGAGGATCATGCGAATTTTTTCCACGTCCCTTCCAATCGAGGGGTCGCGACTGGTGCTGAGTGCCTCCATTGGTGTGGTCACGCCCGAGTACTGTTCGACCAATGCGACCGATCTGGTTCGAGCGGCAGACTCCGCCTTGCATCAAGCCAAGGACCGCGGTTTCGGTCAGGTGGTTGCATACGATCCAGTCATGCGTGACGAAACCCAACGCCGAATCGAGCTTCTCTCCGACTTGCATGCGGCCGTAGCCAACGAAGAGCTGCGCTGTTATCTCCAGCCCATCTTCGCGGCCGGAAATCTGGGCACGGCAGGCTATGAGGCTCTGGTGCGCTGGCAACATCCGATTCATGGTCTGCTGCAGCCAATGGAATTTCTGGACGTCGCTGAAGCGGGTGGCGCTATCCCGCTGATTGACGAGTGGATGCTCGCCGCAGTGCTGGGTCAGCTGAGGAAGTGGCATGTCGGGCAGCAGCGCAGGGAGCATTGGATCAGCGTGAATGTGTCACCACGCACGCTGGCCGGCAGCGGCCTGGACACTTATCTTGCCCGGTTGCGGCAAGAGTCCCCCGAAATAATCCAGTCTTTGCGTATTGAATTGACAGAGACGGCGCTGTTCTGTGACGAGAGCATGACACTGGCTCGGCTGCATTGCCTGTGTGATTTGGGGGTCAAGTTGATTCTGGATGACTTCGGGGTGGGTTTTTCATCATTGACCCATCTGCAGCGATTCCCCATCGCGGGAATCAAGATCGATCGGCGGTTCGTGCAGCTTGTCGCCCAGCTCGGTCGCGATCAAACCATGGTTCATGCGCTGGTCGATCTGGCCGGTCGTCTCGGATTGTCGGTCACCGCCGAAGGCGTCGAGGAGCCAGCACAGTTGGCATGTTTGCGTGACATGGGGTGCGAGTTGTTGCAGGGATACTTGCTGGGTCACCCGCGGGAAATGACCGATGACCATGGTTGACCACCGATACACATCTGACGAGGAAGGCAACATGTTGGGAGAAAATGGCGCGACGAGGGAAGTCGCTACGCAGTCGCTGGAGCGCACGTTCTGGGTAGACTCACCGGATACATTCTCGAGCGGCGCTTTCGCCGAACGTTGCCGCGCGCTGACGTTGGGCCACCGCCTTGCTTGCGCGTCGGCAATGTACCGCGCGGCGGATGAGATCGCTGCGCAGGCAGCCGAGCAGGCTGCTGAAGCCTTCCTGGTCTCCGGGCGCATCGACAACGCCCAGTTGACGCGGTCTTGTCGGCGCGACCTTGCGCTCTTGTTGCGCGGTTTGAGCGCATCTGTAGCGGGCGGAGACCGGCATGGTCTGGAAGTCAGTGTGTTGAGTCAGCTTGTGTTGGCTGCGCGCGCCGGGATGGAATTCGCCGATGCTTCCGCGCTGCTGCTGGACTACGCCGTTCTTGCCACGCAGCAGCGCTTGTCCGCCGAAGCAGCCGAACTCTGCGTGGATCACCTGCGCGGTGCGCGCAGCTTCGTGCGGAATGGGTCCGCGGGGGCAGTCCTGGCCACTCACGCAGCTGCAATCGCGGGTATTGCCTGGGAAGCCGTAGCCAGTTCACATCCGCAGGCAGTGCTGACCTACGGTCCATCCGGCGAAGGAAAGTGCATTCGCGACATGAGCATGATTCTGGGGGCTGCACAGGCCGCCTTGGCGGCACCGACGGTGGTTGCGGCACAACGCGCATGGATGAGCTGGATCTTCGATCGGGTGGGTCGTTACATCGGCCGCTATTCCGGCAGTCTATGGCGAGCTACCTTTGCCGGCTTGCTGCGCGGCACGGCTGAGCAGCTGGCATGGTCTCCGGCGCGAACCGCGGCCTCCGCGATGTACTCGCTTGCTTGCGCCGATACCGATGCGCGGAGCGCGCTGCAGGTATTCGTGCTGGCACCGGAGATTGCGCGCAGCGCGGCAATGGTCGTTGCCAAAGACTCCTCAGCGAGCGATGCGGCCCTGTATTGTGATGTTTTCACGGATGTGCTGCGTTTTGCGGCCGTCGATCTGGGGACGGGCAACACCGGTTTGCGCTCATCCATCGCTGAGTACTGGCTGGAGAGCGCCAGCACCAGACTCCCCACTGGCGATTCTGAACACGCCGAAACCGCGATACGAACACTGCACGCCACGGCGAGCAAGCGATTGGGTGTTCACTACGGGGACGATCTTGATCTGCTGCTGAGAATCGCCGTGGCCGCGGCGCACCAGTTCGCCAGTGTTTCGCGTTTGTTGCCAGCAATCGCCCAGGCTGCGACCAGGATCGTGGCGCGGCACAAGCCTCTCGACACGGTAGCGGTTGCTGCGGCGGAGCGGTGGGTTTGCCTGTTGCTCACGCGCGCAGCCGAGTTGTCATGTCGCGGCGACTACTCGCTCACGGCAGAGCGATGGTGGGCGTGGATCATCGGCCAAGTGGATCCTGATTGCGGTGTCGAGGCCGGCCTCCGAGCGAGGCTGATGGAGGAAATTGGGGCTGACGAGATCGCCGACTCCCTCGCCGCAAACAACGAACATTTGTCGACTTACCTTGCCGATATAGGCGCGCAATCACCCCGCTATCACGCAGTAAGCGCAGCCCGCGTGCAGCTGCAACTGAACGTGGGCAACGCCGATCCATTGATTGCGGGTTGCGCGCGGCAAATCTTGTTCGCCCTGTTGTTGCCCGAGGAAGAAGGCCTCGGTCGGGCGATTGCTGGCCGCTATCTCGCACACACAACGGCACCACTGGTGGAACTGCTGTGCGAAGCTGATCCCGCTGCAAGAGTTGAGGCATTGACCCGGGTCGTGAGTGAATCCTGTGCGCTCCTGGAAGAATCGGGAGATCCCTCATTCACGGATGGCCTGGGTGCCCTCAAGGCGCACTTGCTGGATTGTGCTTCCGACTTGGGGATCGCCGAGCCGCTGTTCAGCAACAGCTCGACGATCGCGGGCGGCGCGATTGCACACCTGCAATCTCTGCCTCTGTGGACCGAGCTGGCGATGGATCAGGCTGCCGAACGCTGCGTCCGCGACGTGACCATCGTTTTGCGGATGATCGCGCTGTCGCTTGGCGACGGAGGTTCGGATCCTGCCTCTCAGCTGCGTGCCTGGAGCAGCGTGCACTTACTCCCGTTTCTGGCTGTGCCAACCCGGACGATGACAGAGCATCTGCCCGATTGCATCGAGAAGCAGATTGAAAGCTACCCGCCGCAATCCAGAGCGCGGATCAGGGCGTTGCTGGACGCGGTCTATGGCGTGGCTCAGGACTAGGATGATGGCGACTTCCCCTTTGGCTCCCGCGTTCCATGGCTTTGAAGCCGACCGCTTGCCCGGTGAGATTTCCGCGCCGCTGTGCTCGGAGATCTGCGACGCCCTTGAGCAGATCGACCCCTCCGAGGTACTGCGGCATTTAAGCCTGCGTAAAGACGGCCCCCAGAACCATGCTGAACAGGTCGCACGCATCATTGCCGATGTGCTCAAGCGTCTGCGTGGAGGAGGCAGCAACGAGCCACTCTCTGATCGCGCCTGGGTGGTGCTTCAGGGCGATCGGAGCGAGTTCGCGCAATGCGTTGCTGAAGTAGTTCTGCATCTGATTTCAACCAAGCTTTCGTGCCGTGCCCGCTGTCTGGCAGAGGTAAGCCTGTGGGAACTGACTGAGTTTGCCGCGGTTGCCTCTCAGAGGACCCGGATCGGTGCCGATGCCACGGTCATCAGCGCCGAAGTGTTGGTCGGCGTCCGGTATGCCTTCGAGTTCTTCGGCGAGGGTTCCGCGCCGGACTATCAAGCCATGGAACAGACACTCGCACAGCTGTTGACTGACTGGAGCGCATGCGCCGAGGATGCAGGAGCGCTCGTCGACGTCGAACTCGTGCGCCTGTTCCTCGATCGCATGCTGGGCAGCTTCAAGCTCGATGCCAGACTGTGGTCCTTGCTGCTGCTGCGGTTGGATCGAGCTTTCACGGCGCGCGCATCGAAACGTCTGAGCCATGCGTTCGGCGCTGCGGTCGCGGCCTTGGTCGGCGCGGTGCCACGCTTTGACTTCATCGCCGATGTTATCGCGGACGCGAGGCCATACTTGCCGGCGGATGCGGGAATCCTGAGTGACCTGCTGCCGCTGTTGTGCCTGGCACAACTCAGGCCCGAGGCGCAACTGAACTCGCGCCTGTGCGGGCAGTTTCGTCATGCCGGAATCGGCGCGCCGAGCAGCAGCGACTTCCGAGAGCGCTGGGTGGAAGCACAGCGGCAGATACTGATGGTGATGCGGCGGCGCTGGGAGCGAAATTATCTCGACCCGTTGTCCGATGCGCTTGACTTCCTTGACCGGGCGGTCTTGTTGGTCAGTGCCGAAGCCTCGTCCCAGCCAGCGCTTGCGGTTATCGATACCAGCGCCGGCGCGGACGCGACCGGTTTGAATCAGCGCATTCGGCATGCCTTGGTGGAGGCTCGCCGAGCGGCGGCCTTCGGTCATGACACCGGAGCGCGTCAACAGCTGTTTCGGATGCGGATGCCCTTCCTGTGCGCCCACGGCGAGAGCATCTGGGAGAGCGGTGCGACACTTTCGAGCTACGCCCGATCGATGCTCTCGTGCGCAAACGAGGATGATAGGTTGAGCACGGACAGCCAGCTTGTGGCTTTGCTCGAGCTGTTGCCGGACATTTGCCGAGACCTTGCCGAACTGGATGATTGCAGCTTCGCGCTGACCGCGCCAACGTGCGAGATAGGGGGCACCAAGGTCTGGCTGCAACGTTGCTTCGAACTCCTGCAGGTGCTCTGCTGCTATCAAGAGCATCATGCGTACGCCGAGTTGCGCGCCTGGACGGCACGGGTCCTGTTGGCCGCGGGAGATGAGCAGGATACCGATCGCGCTATCGATGCGCTGAGGGACTGGCGTCACCAAATGGCCATCAACAGCGCGTACGCAACCGGGCGACCGTTTGGGTTGTTGAGCGCCTTCTGCGCGAGCCTGCCGCAACTGGGCGCCGGGGTGAAGATTGTTCGTCGCGCGCACTTGATGGCAGTATCAGCCTCGGCGGCTACCCTGTCCGAGTTCCCCGAGTACGCCGAGAGGATCGGTGAACGCGGTCGCGCCTCAACCCTGCGAGACAATGAGTTTACCTTGCTCAGACTGGGCCAGGTGCTGGGTGGAGCAACTGCTTCCCCCAGTGCTGCGATGACCTGGTGGTGGTTGTCGACCATCGGCATCTATCTGGTCAACCGCGATGAGCCAGTCATGCAAGGCAATCTGGCGAAACTCGCCGCCGAATTGCGGAGTATTCTTGACTACAGCGAGTACTGTGTTGCGCTGGATGTGTTGTCGACCGTCTATCGCAAGGCGCTGTCGATCGACATTCCGCGTGAGCTTTCCAGCGACGCGGTTCTGAGCTTCGATACGTTCGACCAGCCGAGTCCGCTGTGGGACGCGCTGTTCGGAACGCGTCGATCATCACCATCGCACCACCGAGCGCTTGAACGCGTGGAACCCAGCACCCTCGACTCGCTGGGACGCGGTCTATTGGACCTCTGGCGGTCCGCCGCGGACGGCTTGAACGAGCATGGCGATCTGGCGCTGGCGTGGTCGCGCACCATGCCGATCCAGCAAAAACTACTGGATCGGCACGCCTTGTCAGAGATCGAGAGCGCCTGGTTCAAGCTTTGTGTCATAACGCAGCAGTCATTGACGCCGGCGCAGAGCGGGTTCTGGCTGTGTCTGCTGGAAGTGGGCCTGGACCGCCTCCGGCTGACTGCCCTGGGTCACACACTGCACGCGCGACAGAGCGAGATGGCCATCGCGGTGGCTGATCTGTTGCCCGAGCTGCATGAAGGCCCACCTGATGAGCAGTGGCTGTATCGTGAGAAAGGACTCCGTGATCAGCAACTTCTGATTCGCTTCATGGTTCAAGCGTTGCATGGCCCGGCGTCCCATTGCGCGGACATCGAGGTCTGCCGCTATCTGTTGACCTGCCTGATCAGCCATGTCCCGTTCAAGCCTCGCAGTTGGCGGCTGGTTCTCGACGAGCTCGGCAGAGTATTGTCAAACGGCAGCCGCTGCGGTGCGCGAGAGGCATGGACGCAGCTGACCGAAGTCGCCATGGCAATGACTCGCCATGCCGAAGCCTTGCACCGAATCGGTCGAAGGGTTTTTGCATCGACCGATGCAGTGTTCTCGACCGATCCAGAAATGGAGGCCAACTGGCGCCAGTTCGCCTCGGCGTTGCTCGCAGCCGCAGCGGGTCGCGCCGCCGGGACCAGGAGCCGTGCTTTCGTCGCACGCACGTTGATGCTCAGCCCCTTGGTCAATGAGTCGTTCGCGAACGAATGGGATGAGGTGCTGCCAGGTTTGAGCCAAGTGCTGCGAGACGATACTGACGAGCCGCTCAATGCCGCAGTTGCCGACGTCTTGGACGAAATCGGGACAGTACTCAATCGCTGCTCCACCATTGCAAGCAGCGAAGAGCCCCATGGTTTTGACATCTACTGCGTCGTGCATTCGGAATTGGCTGCCGCACACTGGCTGTGGCGTGCCGATCGCTGGGTCCAGGCCGAGGACGACGGCCTCACCACACCGATGCCGGGAGACATTCCGGTAGCCCGCGCCACCGGCTGGCAATGCCCGGACATGCTGAGCTTGCGCCAGACCCAGGCACGATTTGCTGATGCCCTGATGCTCAGACAGGAGCACATACTGCCTCCGCGCGGAGCTGGCTACGCCTCGCCCATGCGAAACGCACAGTTCGTCCTGGCGCTGCAGACACTGGCTCTGGAAACAGCTCCGTTACGCGAAGGCGCGCCGTTCGCCAGCGCTAGGGCGTGGCTCTGGAGAACTCAACACGGCATTTGGCAAGGGTACCCGGCCGAACACATTGGTATCGCGCTGCAACTTTCGATTGAATATCTGGACCGCTTGGGAAGCCCGGCACAGGGACTGCTTGATCGATTGCGCGAGATCAACGCATTGTTGCCGGAAATGCAGGCAGCCAGCACCCTGGCGATTGCACTGGCTCAAGTCATCGATGTTCCGCACGACCTGCTGGATCGCGCGCGGCAGAGTTCCAGAGCCATGCGGATGGGTGTGAGCATCAACACGGAAACCCTGATCGCCACCGATCCCTCCTCGGCCATGACCTGGCTGCGAGAGCTCGTGTCCGCGGTCCCCGGCAGACACCGGCCGGCGTTGTTGCCAATACTCGATCTGATTGAACGCGAAAGCTATGCGCCTGAGGTTGCTGCCCAATGAAAACAATTGCCTTTAGAGCTGACGGAACCAAAGTCGATTTACCAACCGAATCCAGGCTACTGGATGCATTGCTGGCCAACCAGGTTCCGGTGAAGATGCTGTGTGGCGGACGCGGCCTGTGCGCGACTTGCCACGTTTACGTGGTCGCCGGAGAGAAGTGCCTGACCCCGCCCTCGCAGCGAGAAAAGCTCGCCTTGAGCATATTGACCGGAGCACAGCCAAACAGCCGCTTGTCTTGTCAGGCTCGAGTGATCAGTGATGGCGTGGAAGTGGCGCTGCCAGATGGTCTCTACGTCGAGTCGTATTCCGAGCTCGAGAGCTTGATCGGCCAGCGAACCACAGTGCCGATACTTCACCCGGTGACCGGTGAAGTGCTGGTTGAGGCAAGAAAGATAATCATCCGCTCTTCCATAATGCAGCTCAGGGACGTTGATTTCAGCGTTCGTGACGTTCAGACCGCCTGAGGAATCAGTATGGCCATTGATACAGTTGCCGGTGGAGTTGCCGGTTATCACAACTACTACATGCCCGAGGAGTTCTTTCGCCACGAGCGTTCAGAGGGGGCGATCTACCTTCGGGATGGGCAGCGTGCGGCGCGGGTCTCGGAATCCTTCATCAACGGGCTGCATCTGGGAATCGAGGAAGAGGTCGGTACCGGCAGCGGCCTGTTGATGTACCGCTGCGGTCAGGAGTGGGCGCTGCAGGACATGAAACGCTTCAATAACCGGATGCGCCACGAGTTCGGTGGCGGACGGCTGGATATCTGGCAGATGAATCCCGCCTTCATTTGGGAATGCTGGTGGTGGCCACTGACCGTAGAGGGTTTCGGTGGTTGGACCCTGGATCTGAGTTTCAGCGACAACGATATCACCATGGTGGAGATCCGGAACTCCGCAGTGGCCAAGTCCATGAAGATGGCTGGACGTCCGGTGTGTCATCTATATGCCGGATTGTTTGCTGGTGCGTTTTCCTATTTC
The DNA here is from genome assembly GCA_036722245.1 of Lysobacterales bacterium. Lineage (GTDB taxonomy): Bacteria > Pseudomonadota > Gammaproteobacteria > Xanthomonadales > SZUA-5 > JAWLAT01. The sequence continues at coordinate 13,088 of DAIMJK010000001.1, read as the reverse complement.
CATCAGCGCGACTTGCAAAGCATTGAGGTTCAATGCTACGCAATGGGAAATGATGTTTGCAAATTTCTGATCAGCGATGAAACCAGGGTGAACGCGGCCGAATTCTGGCGGGAAGAAGGCGCTTCCGCCCGTGACATCATGGAAAAACTCGGCTGAGGAGATCGCCATGGACAAGCTCGAAAAGACCCAGATCGCCCATCTCCGAAGCTTCTTCGCGACCGTTGCCCACGCTGTCGGCAGTGATAAGAGTTCCGATGGCGCAGCACAAAGTGGCCATGATTCCGAAATGAACGTCCTGTCCCGCGAAGCCGAGACCTTCGATGGCGGCGAGGCGGCGTTCGAGATGGACAAGCTGCCGCAATGGGCGTTTGACTCCGATGCCAAGCCGGTCTTTCAAGCTGCGGTAGGTCTGGACTACAGCCAGCATGCCGACGATGAGGCTTTCGCCAGTTCCAGGCGTGAAGCAGAGAACTCGGGTGATCAGACAAAGGCGGCCTACGAGCGTGCGCTCGAGCAAGTCCAGACGCTCGCCGACGAGCTGGAACGTATCGCCAGGCAACGAGAGTTTCTGTCTGTGGACCTGGTCAACAAGATCGGCGAAGGTACACTTGAGATTGAGCGTCGACTGGACGCACTCAACGAGCGCCTGGGATCGCTGATTCAGCTTGCCGAGCGCGAAAGCCCGGGCGCCAGGCAGATCGATCAGGGTTCGGCGGATCTGGATGCGCTGGCGGTAAGCATGCATCAGCTGACGTACGAACGTGATTTGCTGAAGGAGAAAGTCGCCGAGCTCGAGGCGAGCGCGCTGGCATCAGGCGACACAACTCTGCCTGCGGGGGGGCAGGAAGCTTCACTACAAGAGATCTCCGCGGTTGGGGTGGAAGCGGAATCATTGCGCGATGAGATCGCCGACACACACGCTCGGAATGCGCGTCTGCAGGAACAGATCGAGGAACACCATCTAGCCCACGAACTCGAGAAGAAGGATCTGTATGGGCAGATTGATGTGCTTCGTGAAGAGCAAAAGTCATTGGAAACAGACTATCTGCTCCAGCTTGAGCAGTTGGAGCAACGTTCCAGGCAGTGTGCCGAGCTGACACTGCAGGCGGCGGCGGCGGAGTCGGTGCGAGCAGAGCTAGATCATTTACGAGAGCAACTACAAGCCAGTACTGCAGAACACAATCGGCTCGAAGCGGAACTCGCAGACCTGACCTCTGAACGAGACTACGCGAAAACGAACGCGCAGCAGTGCGAACAGGATCTGCAGCTGATTCGAGAACAGTTGCGCATTCAGGCCGATGAGCACGTGCACCAGCACAACCTGGCGATGGCTGAGCTCGAGGAGAAGCTGCGCAACGAAACAGAGACGTTGGCCCTTGCGCTGGAGGAATCCAGCACGGCGCGGGTCGCGCTCGAAAGCGCGCTGGAGAAACTGGAAAAGGAATTCCGCCAGTTGACCAGCACGGCTTCCGCGCAAAGCTCGCAATCTGCCGCCGACGTTGCCGAACTGGAAGAATTGCGGAACGGCAAGACCGGGCTACTACTCGAAGCGAAAAAGTATGAAAGCCAGCTGGCGGAGATCAAAACTGAACTGTCGTTGGCCCGCACAGGGCTTCATGAAGCTCATGCCGAACAAGTGGCATTACGCGATCGGTACGAGTCTGAAACGCAAGGCTTGAAGAGAGAACTGCTCGCAGCCGTCGATGCAGTGGATGCAGTTCGAAGTGAATTGAATTCCGTCAAGCTGGCGCTTGGATCGGAGACCAGGAAATCGACAGACGCGCTGTCCGAGCAAACCCGATTCAGCAACGAGAACGATGAGCTCAAGGCCAGGATCAAGCAGAGAGAAGCGGCCCTGGCTGAAGCCAATGGTCTGCGCATCGCAGCAGAGGCCGAGCAACGCGACTTGTCAGAGGCGATGGCGGCACTCAATGTGGAGCTTGAGCAGGCAAAGGAAAAGGCAGCTGCGGCAAGGGTAGAGAAACTGGCGTTGGAAGCGCAGCTACTTCGAAAACAGATGGCTTCAGCCAGCGGGTCATTCACCGCTACCGTGCTCGGAAAAGCGCCTCCGGTGAATCAGGCCCCACGAGCCACGCATGTGGTCACCGAACAGGATCCCCCGCCGACCGACAAGCCGAGCGACGCGGTACGGGCGCCCGAAATGAAGGCCAACGCAGACAAAGAGCGCCGCCGCCTTCAGGTGCTTGCGTGTCCGCTGAGTGAAGTGACCGCAAGCTCCTATTTCGAAATGGTGCCCTGGTCGGGTTCACTGAATGTCAAGCACATCAGCGTAACACCGGCCGAGGCGGAACATGGTGAGAATGACCGCGATCTCGCGCGCTTCGCCATGTCCGCGGCCACAAATCAAGCGATCAGCGAGGCCGCTCGTGATCCGTCCCCATCAACGAATTAAAGAGTCCTTGTCATGCCTACGCCAGCAAAGGAATACAAATCAACGTCGGAAAGCCTGCGTCGGAATTCGGCCATCCAGGACCTTTTCAAACGATGCGAGGGACGTCATTTGAACTCTGAGGAGTACTCAAGCTACCTGCGGCAGGTCTCCAACGGTGTTGCCTATGTAGATGCCGCCAGAGAAGTGGAGCAACACGAGCAACGGGTGGTTGAGAAGACCGTGCGTGAGATCTTCGCAATCTACGCCTTCGAAGAGCATCACGAAGCAGCTGCTGCGAAAGCGCCCCGCGATATCACCACCGTCAGCGTATATGCTACCGCCGCGATGCTGATCCGCGATCATGACTGGTTTCGCGACAAGCTCCTGCTCTGGTTACGGACCATTCTTCAATCCTTCATGTTTCCAAAGCGCGAGGTCGAAAAGTCCACCGCGATATTCGGTTCCCGTAGGAGCATTGATACGCCTGCGGCCGGCGCTATCGGTAACGTACCGCAAAAGCGCCAGGCAATATTGGAAACCTACATCGTTCTGAAAAGGAACTATCAGCAGGCGCTATCTCAGGACAGCTTCGCGCTTTTTGAACCATATTTGCAGCAGGCGATCGACACGCTGGCCGCGGAGTAATGATGATGAATGACTTGGCTGTATCTAACGTACCCCGCACCGGAAATACTGACAGGATTGGAATCGACCGACTCGACCAGCTTGTATCGCATACCGCCTGCACCTTCGACCTCTATGAAGGCACGGTCGTGGACCCGAGTGGTACGCGCGTCATCTTCCTGTGTACCGATATAATGCGTGGCATCCACGCAGCCCTTTCCTACGAGGCTGGGCCGGCTTGGAAGATCGTTCTTAAACGCTGTGGCCAGCTTTGGGGAAAACGGATGTTTCGCACCCTGAACCAACAGGCGCAGACAGTTGTTCAGCGCCGCATAGACAAGATATCGGTTGAAGACTTTCTTGCACAACTTGCGGCGATGTTGAACTTCGGCGGGTGGGGTTTGATCGAGTTCGACCTGAACACGGCTCCGCGGCACGGCTATCTGAGGGCAACATTGCGCAACAGTGTTTTCTCGGACGCATTGTCGGAACTCCGGGAGCCGGTCGATTTCATGATGGCGGGCATGCTTGGTGGTTTGTTTTCCGAAATTGCGAGAGAAGAGCTGGATGGGATTGAGGTTTCCTCACCGCTCACCGGTAGCGACAGTTCACTCTTCCTGATTTCTTCCGCGGCGAGAGTCGGCGCACTGGAGGAACTGCACGAAGGAGGCTTCGGTAGTGACGAATATGAACGTCGACTTCGCGCTTAAGGAAGCGCGAGTGCTCGCGCGACGCTATAGAATCGAGTCTGAACTCAATCAGGGAGCTGCTTCCGGGGTCTACGTTGCCACCGACTTGCGCGACCAGCGCACGGTTGTGCTCAAGTGCTTTCCACCCGCGAAGGGGCAGGTCTATCTACGGGAGACCAAGGCGGCACTGGAAGTCAAGCACCAAAACCTCCTCTGTGCCTCCGATTTCTTCTATGCCGAGGATGGTGCAAGCTTTGTTGTATACGAGTACTTCCCGAATGGAACAGCTAGCGCGCTCCTCCCCAAGTGTCGGGTTGAGGATTTGCAGCAGTGCGCCTCGGATCTCCTCGCCGCGCTCGCGCATCTGCATTCTCGAAAATTGATCCATTGTGATTTGAAACCCGACAACGTCTTTCTCAGGCAGACCGCGAACGGGATTCAGTTCGTGTTGGGTGATCTTGGTTCGACTTGTACGCTTCGCGAGGCAATGGCTGGTGGCCACAGATCTGGAACGCCTGCATACGCCGCGCCGGAAAGACTGCATGAAAAGTTCAGCTACAACAGCGATCTATACAGCCTCGGAGTCATGTTGTTCCAACTGGCTTCCGGGGAGCTACCGTTCAGCGGGGGGCCTAGTGAGGTCGCGCGTGCCCATCTGCACTCGCCGGTACCCATGGAACGGGTGCCAGCGTCCAGCCTGCGTGACCTGATTGCGGGACTGTTGGAGAAGAACCCAACGCGCCGGTACGCCGATGCGCAGCGTGCTCTGTCGATGTTGAATAATTCCACGCCGGGACAGATTCCCGAGCGGCAGGTTGGCCAGCGGCTAAATCTGGACCGCAATGGCGGCGTGCAAAAGCCGATCAGAAGCGAGCGAGTTGTGGAGGTAGCGCGTCGATCCGTTGAATTTGCGTTCTCGCGTGTGCATCTGCTGACACGGCTGGGAAAGCCACTGATCGTGCTTGAGGGCTCGTCGGAGATGCTGCTCATCGGCGGTATCGACGCAAGCTTCAAGAAGGTGCTGCCCAAGACCGGTCCGATCAGGGTCGTTTCAGCCACGCGCTTGGGCTACATTATCGAATCAAATTGTTTCGTTCTTGATCTTGATCGCAGTGCCCGTACAGTCATTTCAGAGCGCTGTACGAATGTGATCGACTATGCGATCGGCGACGAGTTCCTGTTTACGCGGACCAATCGCGCCATCAGTTTGCATCACTTCCCATCGGACCAGGAGTCGACGGCGCTGGCTTCACATTTCCTCCTTGAAGCTCATTCGGTCCTGTGGGAGGACGGTCAGTTCGCAATCTCGTCGGGCTCGATGAACAACGAAATCGCGACCTACTCGGCGAAATGCGCGTTGCTGAAGTCTGTCAATCTTGGCGCTCCGATCGTGAAGATGGTGGCCGCTCGGTCGGCATTGCTTGCCGTGACGATGGCGAGCGGCGGGGTGTATGACCTGTGGCATGTGCCGAGTATTGGTGAACCGAACAAAGTGGCATTGCCATCACCCGTTCGCAGCCTTTGCTGCTCTCCGGGTCATGTATTCTGGTTGTCTGACGGCGGCAAGGTTATGCAGAGTCACGTCGCCTTGCAGTCACGATGCGTTGCCTCATTCGTCGATGCGGCTGATGGATTGGTAGTCAGTGCCGACCACGCCTGGTTGCTGAGCTGGACTCGCATTGACCCCCTCAACTCCCGATTGGTGCTTTATGCAAACGGCGCTTGACATACCCCAACCGCAGAAGAGTACGCAGCCCCGAAGACTGCATGTTGTGTTCTACTCGCACCCGTGGGCAGTATACGCACTCAAGGGTTCACGTTTCGGGGATCGGGGATCGACCCTGGTCGTCGAGATGTCGCCCAGGTCCCGCATCGCAGCGGTGTTTGATGCACAGAATCGGCCAAGGTTCGGGTTGCCTGGTTTGCTGGCTGATCAAGACCGAATCAATATAGTCGGCGATTCCTTCAAGGGACTGGAGCTGCCCCTCGCTCTGTCACCGTATCCACCCTCATCCGTGGAACTGATGACAGCCGCTGCCTCTCTGCTCCCTGGTATAGACTCACCCTTTCAGCAGTATCTGTTGTTGCTTCCTGTGGACGAGGCACCGCAGTTTCGGCGGCTGTACCCATACTGTGACCGGTTTACGGTTCTGTGGGATCTCGCGGACCCGCCGTCGGCCGATCTACCAGGAGTGGCGAAATCGATAGCGCAGGCCGGTTGCTGGTCCGCGGAGACCTGGGGCGGGTTTCTGTGGTATTCGCACCCTAGTCGCAATGTACCCGATGTGGGTCGACGGATGGGACTGATCCGCGAAGCCATGGGGCTCACGACGAGAGCGGTAACGCAGCAATAATTTCATGTTCAATATGGAGTTTAGGTTTGCAATCAGTGCATTGCCGCTGGAGCGCGAGTTGCTGTTGGCGCGACGAGTCGGTGTGGATACCTTGATCAATGTTTCGGGTTCGCCAAGCGGCATTCTGTACGAAGGGGCCATGAAGGAAGGGCTGACTGCCTGGGACTACTGGTTTACCGACGTCTTCTCCGGAGCGGTCGATCAGTCAAGCAACTGGCGTACGCAGATTGGCGAGGATGGATATCATGCCCTCCTGAATGCGGTTTCGAAGACAGTCGAGTGCCTGCGCCAGCGGCGGTTTACCTACGTCGTATGTAGCTTGGGGCGGGCGCGTTCCGCATTGGTTCTTGGCATCGCACTGCAGATAGCGCACGATCTGCCTGCAGAGGAAGCGCGTGCGTTGGTGCGCCGTGTCCGTCCGCAGTGCGAGTTCCGGCCGCGCGCCATTTTGGCATGGGACGTGATCCTGGCCGACCTTGAGGATCGTGATTGCGGAGTCGTTCCGGGAGACTGATATGTTCTCAGATATGATCGATGGGACCTTGGGGTTGGTGCCTTTCGGTGTAACGAAAATTCAAGCGCCTGATCATATGGGCGCGAAGGCGAAGGATAGTTTGCCTGGTTCTTTGGCTATCAGTTCATGCAGGTACAATGTCGGGAGTGTGGGTGAATTCAGGGCAGCATCCATTCGCTCTGGAAAAATAGATATCATCACGATGTTCTTTTATCCAGCGGAGCATTTCGCGTTGCCGATCTACGCAATGGAGTTCGTCCGTCTGGGGGCGCGGCCGATCGTCGCAGTCATTGATGCCGTGGCGCCGGACCAGGAGCGGGCTACGAGAGCTTTCGCGAAGCGGTGTTTTGACCTCGCCAGATTGACTCGACCGCACTTGATCAATGACGGAGATGCGCCGGGCTGGTTCGAGGAGTGTCGCAGTGGTTGGGATGTGTTTATTCGACCGACTGGGCTGGAGCCTTTTGCCGAGGTGGAGTCCGTGCATTTCGAAGTATGGGGGAGAATATGTTCGGAGATGGAATCCCCTCGACGGCGCAGCGGCGAAGAGGTCTCGACTTTCGTTGCGTTTTCACGAAACTACAAGCATCATCATCATGTCAATTCTCCCGGACTACCGTTGATGAACAAGAGCTTCGGTGAGGCGTGGACCGGGAGGTTCATGGCTGAATGGTTTTTCTGCTGATGCCTATAAAGTAGACCGGTGTCACGGTCATGCGGGGTAATTTGGGAGAGGTTCGGGTGAAGCGTTTCAAGTATTTGGTGGTTGGCGGAGGTGTGGCAGCTGACTCCGCTATCAAGGGTATCCGCCTGACCGACAAGGCAGGGAGTATTGGCCTTGTTTCGGATGAGGCTGATCCACCTTACAACAGACCGCCCTTGTCCAAGTCGCTCTGGGACGGGATGCAGATCGATCGTATCTGGCGCGCGACCAGAGGGCGCGTCGTTGAGCTTTGCCTGGGCCGGCGGGTGGTGAACATCGATCGTGATCGCAAGATAGCTCGGGATGATCGAGGTGAACTTTACGCTTACGAGAAGCTGCTTATCGCCACGGGTGGGCGGGCTCGAAGGCTTCCAGGCGAGGACGGAGGTGTTGTCTATTTCCGTACGCTGGCTGATTACCGGCAGGTGCGAGCAGTTTCTGTTTCCTCGAACCCGATTTGTGTCGTTGGCGGAGGCTTGGTAGGTACCGAGATTGCTGCCGGCGTTCGCAAGTCAGGTGCTGCGGTTTCGTTGCTCTGCTCACGGTTGGGTCCATGTTCGTCGTTTCTTCCGCCTGAGTTGGTTGATCGACTGGAATATTCCCTTGGTGAGGTAGGTGTGGCAGTGCGTCGAGTAGGGCGGGTCGAGTGGGTCCGGACGAGCGCCAACGGGCACACTTTGATTTGTGACACCGGGGAGAATGTTGCTGCTCGCCACGTGATCGCGGGGATTGGTCTTGATCCGAATCGGGAGCTGGCAGAGGGCGCCGGTTTGGCGGTGGGAAGGGGTATAAGGGTGGGTGAGTACTGCAATACGGAAGATCCGGCAGTATTCGCGGCGGGCGATGTCATCGAATACTTCTGCCGGGATCTCGATCGATGGGTAGGGGCTGAGCACGAAGAGAATGCCAACGTGTCTGGGCTCTGTGCCGGTCGTGCGATGGCTGGCAAGTCCATGAGTTATGACGCGCTCCCCTACTTCTATTCGCAGGTGGCCGGTTGCAGTTATGAAGGAATCGGTCTGATCTCGAACAGCTTTCGATTGGTCCTGGATAACAGATCAGGTGCCGCTGCGTCGATCTGCTACTACTTGGAGAACGATCGACCTGTGGGCGTGCTGTTCTGGGATTGCACACCCGACATCGAGGCCGCGCAGGAGCTGATCAGGGGTGGCAAGAGTTTCCCGGGCAACACCGTACTGGGCGCACTCTCGCGCCATTGACGGTTTGCTTGGGCGAGACGGTTGCGTGGCCCCCCTCGGATGATGGGTCCAGCTGGACGAGCTGTTGACAGCAGCGGTGCGTTCCGGGAGTCTGCATTGCTCTGCGGGCGTCCACTGGAGTGCGATTGGTATGGGTGAAGTGGTGCAGTTTCCGAATCCTTTTTTCCGCGCGTGGTCAGTGTTGGCCCAGGTCTTGCGCGCCTCGCTCGCCGCGGAGGGAATGACGGAGGAGACCGTCGAGGTTCTGCTGCGACGGATACGACCAACCATCGAGGCTTGCCTTGACCAGGTCGAACCGCTGCATATGGAGCTGGAGCTGATACTCCCGGCGGAAGTCGAGCCGTTCCGTTCCGCGATCGATGGGTCGTTTCAGGTATTGCTCGGGAGGCTGTTCGCGGGGATGCGGGAGTCCATGTCGCGACTGCTGGTCCGGATGATGTTGGACCGGGTTCGTGCGGAAGTGCGTATCATGGAGCTGGAACAGGCGCTGTAGTCGCTTGCAATTTTCGGACTTTGGACCGGACTCGCTGAGTCTCCCGATGTGTACTCGCTATCACGGACTGGACAAGACGCAGCTCGATCAGGTCCGGCAGTTGGATGCCTTTCGACCCGGCGCGGCCGCACAGTTGGTTTCGCTCTTTGAGATCAACACGCGGCAGCGGCTGGATGCCCTTCGTACAGCCTGCGCCTCCGGTGATGTCGACTCCATGCGCAATGCTGCGCATTCGCTCAAAGGTATCTCGGTGAGCGTGGGGGCCTCGGGTTTGGCGGAGCTTGCTGCCGCTATTGAGAGCGACGCTTGCGGCCCGATCGATCTGGTGCCGCTGGAAGCAGCGTTCAAGGCGACCATGTGCGGGCTGGCGGCTTGGCTGGCGGAGGTTTGACCGTGTTGTCTGTGGCAATGTTCGGTCAGCGATCTTGCCCACCTGTTTGCAGTCCCTCGCCGCGGGAGCGCCTTTTCATTCGCGCGCTCTGCTTCAGCGCGCACTGTCTGCTCAGCTCCCTCCCGTCGTGGGCCGAACCTGTGTTGCCATCCGGTGACGCAACCCATGTCGAGTTGGTCAGTGGTCGCATTGCCTCTGCGGAGGAGCGCGGCGACGCTCGCGAGGTTGCCTCGGCGATGCTTGATTTGGCCAGGTACCTGCTGAATAAAAACTTGTCCGGCCAATCGCTCGAGTACGCCAGATTGGCGCGCGCCAGCCATCCGGCAGTCGACTCGGATCCGCTGTCGCTGGAGATCGACATTGTCTTGGCCGCTGCCCTGCAGTCCTCTGGCCGAACCGCTGAAGCACTGGAGATCCTGCTTGAAACTACCTCACGCGCGGAACGCCTGGGCATTCCCGGCCTCGAACTCAGGTCTCGTTTGAACCTCTCTTCGACCTACGGGCGCAGTGGTCGGCTTGATAACGCTCGACAGGAGATCGAGCGTGGGCTGGAACTTGCCCGGATCACGGACAACCGCGCAATGCAGGTCCGGTACCTCCTCAACGCGGCACGTGTGTCCCTAGACAGTGGGGACGGACGGACAGCCGAGTACATCAAACGAGCCGATACGATCAACGTCGATCCCGCCGATCCCGAATTGGAGCGGATGCTCCTGTTGGCCGGCGTCAGCGCAGCGCTGGCGTCCGGAGACAGCGCTCAGGCGCTCGCTCGCGCCGAACGAGCCTTTGATGTCGCGACGACTCAGGGCAACGATTACTATCGCGCTTTCGCGCTGGAGTACATCGCCAGGTTTCGTTGTGAGCTGGCGACGGATCGGGACATCAAGCCGCTGGCGCAGTTCGCCGAGGCGGCGAGGGCTTTCGACGACCTGGACCAACCGCATGATGGTGCGCGACTGAGGCGTTTTTGGGCTGTTTGTCTGGAAGGCCGGGGAGCGTATCGAGAGGCGCTGAGCCAGCAGCGGGAAGCCGGGATACTGCAGATGCGTGCCCAAGCACGTTTGCAGGTGGAAGCGATGGAGGCCAGTGAAGCCGCGTTCCGCAATCGCGAACGCTCACAGGCGCTGCTCCGCCTCGAGTCTGAAAACATGGCACTGGCTCGGGAACGCGGAGTGCAGAGCGCACGTGTCGCTTGGCTCCTTGCGGGGCTCGCGATGCTAAGTACCGCTGCGGTGTGGCAGACGGCCAAGTTTCGACTACTGCAATCACGGCGCGCACAGGATGCCGCCGTAGCGCGCCGCCAGATCGAGATGTTGGCATTCACCGGGCATGAAATCCGTAACCCCGCGCAATGCCTGCTCGGCGTTCTGGAGTCTGGTTCGTTGCAGCCCGCAGTGAAGGATGCTCGCGCATTGGACTTGGCGCTCTCGGCGGCTCGGCTGGTCGCACGCCTGGCTGCGGAGTCCCTCCAACTGGCGAAACTCGAGCAAGATGTGTTCAAGCAAGCCGATGCCAAGCCCGTGGCGCTGCGTCAGTTGATCCTGGATTGTGCAATGCTTGTCACCCAAGGTGCCAATCTGTCCGCCGAACGGGTGTCGGTCGAAAACTCCGAAGCCGTGCCCGAGTGGATGTATAGCGATGCGTCGCGCCTGACCCAGATTCTGCTCAATCTTGTCAGCAACGCGCTGGCCTACTCCGACGGCCTGCCGGTGCGGGTGCGATGTGAACGCGCGCTCGGGGAACGCCTGGTGATCGAGGTGCTCGATCAGGGTCCGGGGCTGAGCGCGCAGGACAGCGACCATCTGGGCGTGAGCTTTCGTCGAGGGAGTGCCGCCAGTCGCAACCCGCATGGCAGCGGTCTAGGGCTGGCCATCAGCATGCGTCTGGCGGTGACGCTGGGCGGAGTTATCGGCATACGAAATCGCGACGGTGGCGGCGCGGTCGCCCGACTCGAGTTGCCCTGGCGCCCATGTGAGGCTGTGTCGGTCAAAGTCGCGCCAGGCAATCATGAAGGCGTCAATGAGTCGACGGACTTGTGTGTGCTGGTGGTGGATGACGATCCCATGCCGAGGCTGGGTCTGGCGATTCTGCTCGGCAGTCTGGGCTGCCGGGTGGACGAGGCCGCGGATGGCGAAGAATTGGTCAGAGCGTTGCAGTCCAGACAGTATGACCTGCTCCTGATCGATCTGAATCTGGGTGCCGAGTCTGGCACGGATCTGGCCGAGCGTCTGTTTGGTGCACGAGCCGGGCTGGCACAGAGGCCCTGTCTGGCGGTCGTCAGCGGCGATAGCGGGGACCCGGAATTGCAACTGGCACATCCGTTGATCGATGCCTGGGTGAGCAAGCCAGTGTCGCGGCAGGACGCACAGCAGCTGCTCGGGCTGGCGCACCGCAAGAGTATCGCGGAGAGGTAGACATCGGAAGCAGGCGTGGTTTCGGGAGATCCGCGAGCTGGCCCTGACACGGTTCGAATGCGTGAGCAGAGCAAGATCAAGCCTGACCTGGCCAGGGATGCTTGTGAGTGCAGCTGGCTTTGAATCTGGACGAGTCGTCCTCGTCGCCGTCTCATGCCTCAGGGTCATCGCCCACAGGTCATCATCGCCGCCAGCCTCAGTTGCTCACCAGCAGCGTCACCGCGACGAAAGCCAACAGCGGCAACTCCAGTGCGGCGCCATTGCTACAGTGCAGGCGGTTGCGGCGCCACGGGCCGGAGTAGTCCAGACGCACCATCTCGCGCTTGTTCCGCGTTACCGACCAGCCGCCGCTGAGCCACAGCCAGCGACTGTGCTCGATCAGCGGTAGCTCCTCGTCTCCGATCAACAGTACGTGACCGAAACGAGGGGTAGGGCGCATCCGCGCAAGTATCCGGCCCTCACACTCCAACACCGTACCGCGCGGAATGCCGACGCCGCCCGCATCGCGCAGCGCGAGCACAGCATGGCGGTTGCCTCCCTGCGTGAAGCTGTATTCACGATACGCGCGCATGCCCTCGACGAAACGCTCGCGCGGGATCGGCTCGGGCTCGATCTGGAGTAACGGACGCAATGGCTCGCCCTGACTCACGTCGATGCGCCAGTCGGGCAGGGCAAGGCGGCGGTGGAACGACAGCATCATCGGTCGATGCTCAGTCGCAGGCGGGCGTCAGCGCCGCATCGGCCAGAGCCAGTGCGGCCGCTTTTGCGCGCGCCGGAAAGTGCTGCGGTCCGGCGACATGGCAGGTCACGATCAGGCCATCGACCAGAATCATGAGCTGCTCGGCCAGCGCCGACGCATCACGGGCGCCGGCCGCTTCAGCCAGTTCCTGCAGAAACCCACGATAGGCGTCCTTGTGCGCCTTGGCTGCCCGATGAATGGGGTCGCGGTGGTCGGCAAACTCGGCCGTAGCGTTGATGAACAGACAGCCGGTGAAATCCGGTCGGCGGACCCACACTTCCAGCATGTCGAACATGTGGGAAATGCACTCGCGGAAGGGCCCCGGATGCTCGCGCAGCGCGCCGAAGAAGCGTTCCCTCGCCTGCAGATCGCGGCGCTGGAGCGCGGTCACGATCAAGGCGTCCTTGGTCGGGAAGTGCTTGAACAGGGTCGGTCGCGAGACCTCGGCTTCCTCCAGGATCCGATCCAGCCCCACGGCGTGATAGCCGTAGCGGTGAAAAAGCACGGTGGCCACTTCCAGCAGGTGCTCGCGCTTGGGTGCTGCTTGCCTGGCCA